>NZ_JVPT01000050.1:0-112275 GCF_001055915.1 Corynebacterium sp. 212_CJEI
AGTACTTTAACGTGTAGCTTCGCGCTATCCCTGCGGTCGCACCAGCAAGGTCTGCATGCTGCGGCCGATGGGGCCGTGCACATCGTAGAGCTCGCCCGCGGTCATGCCGATTCCGTCCGGCCCAATGGAACCGCGGGCGGCGATGCCCACCCAGCCGCCGTCTTCCGACTGCAACTCCGATTCCGCCGACTTCTCCGAGGCGCCGAGCTGGGGGAGTCGGTGCAGGTGAACCACTAAGTCGGTATTCATAAACGCCCACTGGTGCGGGCTCAGCGTGGCCCCGATACCGTTGGCGGTATCAGCTACCTGCATGACTCGCTCCACCGCAGTCGGCTCCTCCCCGAGCACGATTGGGTACTGCGCGCGAACCCAGTGAATTTGCGTCTCGGCCAGCTCTTCCGTCGCGCCGGCGCGGGCTTCAATTGATTCGATGTAGCCGCCACTCCAATCGTCGGTAAGCGGAATGTACTCGGCGCTGCATTCCTCCGGCCCGGGCACCTGCTTGTCGAATGCACGCTCAATATCCCGCGTATCCGCAGTGGCCATCATCCATGCGGACGCCGTGGCAACTGGCCGCCAGGCACCCTTGACGTCGGCAAGCAATTCGGCTTCGACCTTGGCGATCTGCCGCCCCGAGCGCGAGACCCATGAGCGCGCGCGGAGCTCCGTGTACGGTACAGCCGACAACAGATCCACGGCGATGCGAGTAATACGCATCCCCTCGCTTTCCAGACGGCGGCGCTCCAACATGCGCGTCAGCAGCGCCGACGGCGGCGCACCGTGCTGAAACGGCCCCCACGCCCCATAAGTGAAGCTGGTGGGCATGAAGCGCTCGTAGCTGAGCTCGCCTTCGGTGACCGTCCCTAGCGGAATGAAATATGCCTCGGGTTGGTCGATAGCCTGGGCGAGCGAATCTTCAGTGGTTGTCATAGCGAGTCGATGCCTTTCATTCACGCGGGACACGTTCATGCGGTGGTTTCATGCAGCACCGCAACATACTTTCCTTCCTGAAACTCTAAACCTTCATCCGACGGTTTTGCTGACATAATCGCTAAATGCTTGATTGCCTGGCATAGTCGCATGGTGTGAAAGCAATTTTGTGGGACATGGACGGCAGCCTCATCAACACGGAACCTCTGTGGGAGATTGCCACGTACGACCTCTCGGAATTCGTAGGCCGCCGCCTGACTCCGGAGTTGCGCTTGCAATGCGTCGGCAACACGCTCTGGGACACGCTGTCGATTTGTGCTGATCATGCGGGACGCACGCTTGACGACGAGCTGTTTGCCTCGGGCTCCCAATTCGTCGAAGGTCGCTTCACTGAATTGGTTCTAGAACATGGGGTGGAGTGGCGCCCGGGTGTGCCGGCGATTTTGGACCAGGCCCGGGCTGCTGACATTCCGGTGGTGTTGGTGACCAATACCCGTCGGCACGTGGCGCAACCCTGCATTGATGTCATGGGGGAGCAGCACTTCGCCGCAACAGTGTGTAGCGATGAGGTGGCCAACGGCAAACCGGCACCGGATCCGTACTTGCGTGGCGCAGAGCTAGCCGGATTTGCGCCAGAGGACTGCCTGGCTATCGAAGATTCCTCAACGGGGGTGCGCTCTGCACTCGCTGCGGGATGCACGGTGGTGTGGAATCCAATGCCGGATGTGAGCGTTTCGCAGGCTGATGTGGAGACGTTAGTACCCCCGGCGCGCTTCATTTCGGGCAATTTGGATACCTCGAATTTGGGCTTATTGCGGGCTGCTTTCGCGGGCGAGTAGACGACATGGAACAATAGACCGGGTGAAGAACTTTGATGACCTGTTTGCAGAGCTGAAGGAAAAAGCACAGTCGCGCCCCGAGGGATCGGGCACAGTCAAGGCGCTGGACGCTGGTGTGCATTTCCAGGGCAAGAAAATTGTCGAAGAGGCCGGTGAGGTCTGGCTTGCAGCTGAGCACGAATCTGACGAAGCCCTCGCAGAGGAGATTTCGCAGCTGTTGTACTGGCTGCAGGTGGTCATGGTCGGTCGCGGGCTGAGCCCCGAGGATGTTTACAAGTACCTGTAGGAGAAATCAACACCATGCTGCGTATTGCCGTGCCCAACAAGGGATCGCTGTCCGAGGCGGCAGTCGAAATCCTGAAGGAAGCTGGCTACCCGGGTCGAGGCGACTCCAAGAGCCTGACCATCCACGACGAAGCCAACGACATTGAGTTTTTCTTCCTCCGCCCGAAGGATATTCCTATCTACGTTGGCAACGGCCATCTGGATTTGGGCATCACCGGCCGCGACCTGGCCGCTGACTCGCTGGCTCCGGTCGATGAGGTTCTGAATCTGGGCTTCGGCGCCTCGACCTTCCGCTACGCCGCTCCGGCCGATGAGGAGTGGACCGTAGAAGCTCTGGAGGGCAAGCGCATTGCCACCTCGTACCCGAATCTGGTGCGCGAGGATCTGAAGGCTCGTGGCATTAACGCCACCGTCATTCGCCTTGATGGTGCAGTGGAGATTTCCATCCGCTTGGGAGTTGCCGACGTTATCGCCGATGTTGTCTCCACCGGTCGCACCCTGCGCAAGCAGGGATTGAAGCCATTCGGCGATGTTTTGGTCAGCTCTGAGGCAGTTGTTGTCGGACGCAAGGGTGTAGAGGTCACCGAGGAGCAGCAGGTGTTCCTACGTCGCATGACCGGCATTCTGCATGCCAAGACGTACTTGATGATTGACTACAACATCCGTGCGTCCGCGCTGGAAGAGGCATCCAAGCTCACCCCGGGCCTGTCTGGTCCGACCGTGTCGCCGCTGGCTAACGAGGATTGGGTAGCAGTTCGCGCGCTAGTTCCGAAGGCAGAGGCCAACCCGCTCATGGATGCCCTGGCGAAGATTGGTGCCGAGGCGATTTTGGCCTCGAATATCCGTATCGCGCGTATTTAAGTCACGCGAACCTTACACGCTATCCAGTGGGAGCTTCCTAGCTGAATCCACCCTTTACCTACGCTAGCGTAGGTAGTAATATTGACACTAAGAGTGCGCACGGCGTTAGCCGGACCGAAGCAGTAACTTTATGCCTGTACATGCGGCACATACGCCAGCACTGTAGTTTTGGCGGTGTAACCAATCATCGCCACTAAATGTGGCCCACAAGGCTGCGTCTACTAGGTCTGCTAAAAGGCTAGAAGGGATTGCTTCCACATGTCCGCAACACGTACCGAGGTCGACCTGCTTGGCTCTATGGAGGTCCCGGCAGAGGCTTACTACGGCATCCACACCCTGCGCGCAATCGACAACTACCAAATCTCAGCCAAGACCATCAACGACGTGCCCGAATTCATTCGTGGCATGGTGATGGTGAAGAAGGCCACGGCCATTGCCAACCAGCGCGTCCACACGCTGCCCAGCGATGTTGCAGACATCATCGTCGCCGCATGTGATGAAATCCTGGAAAAGGGACGCTGCATGGATCAGTTTCCAATCGATGTCTTCCAGGGTGGAGCTGGCACCAGTCTCAACATGAACACCAACGAGGTCATCGCTAACCTCGCTCTAGAACTGCTCGGCCTGGAAAAGGGCCGATACGACGTCATTCACCCCAACGATGATGTCAACCAGTGCCAGTCAACCAACGATGCCTACCCAACAGGTTTCCGTCTTGCCATCCACATGTCGCTGCTGAGCCTGCAGAAGCACTTCGACTCCCTGGTTGAGGCTCTACACGCCAAGGGTGATGAATTCAACGACATCATCACAATGGGGCGCACGCAGCTGCAGGATGCCGTTCCCATGACCCTGGGACAGGCTTTCCACGCATTTGCCCACAACCTTGAGGAAGAGCAGGAGTCCATCGCAACTGCGTCGGCACGCCTGCTGCAAATCAACCTGGGAGCAACCGCTATCGGTACCGGTGTAAATGCGCCGGCAGGCTACCGCGAGGCCGTGACCCAGGCGCTGCGTGAGGTCAGTGGCTTTAAGGTGACCTCTGCGAAGGACCTAATCGAAGCCACCAGCGATACCGGCGCCTACGTCAGCGTGCATGCATCCCTGAAGCGCGCGGCCATGAAGATTTCCAAGATGTGCAACGACCTGCGCCTGCTGGCATCGGGTCCACGAGCCGGACTGAATGAAATCAACCTTCCGGAGCGCGCCGCTGGGTCTTCGATTATGCCGGCAAAGGTTAACCCGGTAATCCCAGAGGTCGCGAACCAGGCCTGCTTCAAGGTCTTCGGCAACGACGTGACCCTGACCTGGGCAGCCGAGGCTGGCCAGTTGCAGCTAAACGTGATGGAGCCTGTCATCGGCGCATGCCTCTTCGAGTCGATTGAACTGCTGCGCAGTGCTACCGACACTCTGCGCGACAAGTGCATTACCGGCATCACCGCTAACCCGGAAGTCTGCCGCGGCTATGTGGAAAACTCCATCGGTATCGTGACCTACCTGAATCCGGTCATTGGCCACCACGAGGGCGATATGATTGGCAAGGAAGCCGCTCGCACTGGCCGCTCCGTCCGGGACATTGTCCTCGAACGCGGGCTGATGGACGAGAAGGAGCTCAACCAGGTCCTGAGCACCGAGAACCTCATGCACCCGGAATACCGGGGGAAGCGCTACGTGGCAGGGGAGTCTCGCCTCGACGATTTGTCCTAAGCGGCAACAAGTCTAACGAGTGACTTTTCGGAGATACACATGTTAGTTGCCGTCCAAATCTTTATCGTTCTAGCAGCGATCGTCCTTGGCGCGCGTCTTGGTTCAATTGCTATCGGATTCGCCGGTGGGCTGGGCGTTTTGGCGCTGGGCATCACCGGGGTTCCGGTCACCAAAGACGACATTCCGTTCGATGTCATCGGCATCATTATGTCGGTAATCGCGGCAATTGCCGCTATGCAGAAGGCCGGAGGCATGGACTATCTCGTCCACATTGCCGAACGGTTGCTGCGCAAAAATCCGCGACACATCACCTACTGGGCCCCGGTTGTCACCTACCTGATGACCCTGCTCGCCGGCACCGGCCACACCGCATTTTCCACCCTCCCAGTTATCGCCGAAGTATCCAAGAAGGGAGGCGTTCGCCCGTCCCGCCCGCTGTCCGTGGCGGTCATCGCATCTCAGTTGGCGATTACGGCATCACCCATCTCAGCGGCTGTGGTGCTCATGGCTTCGCTCATGGAACCTCGCGGCGTTGGTTATCTCACACTCCTGGCGATTGTCATTCCTTCGACGTTCCTCGCCATCCTTCCGACCGCCTTTGTCACGAATCACTTAGGCAAAGAGCTTGACGACGATCCGGAGTATCAAAGCCGCTTGGAAAAGGGGTTAGTCTCCAAGCCACGTGACCAGATGAGCGAATACGTGCCAACCAAGTCGGCCAAGTGGTCTGTGGCGATTTTCCTACTCTCGATTCTCGCGGTAATGGTCTACGCGACCATCAGCACTGAACAGGTCGGCTTCATCGCTGATCCCACGCTCCCACGAAACGAGGCGATCATGTCAATCATGCTGACCGCCGCCACCGTTATCGTGCTGGCCTGCAAGTTGGACGCGGCAACCATTTTGAACACCCCGGTGTTCAAATCGGGCATGTCCGCCAGCGTCTGCGTTCTCGGTGTGGCGTGGCTGGGAACCACAATTATCAACCACTACATCGACGACATTAAGGCCGCGTCCGGCAGCCTACTGACCACAATGCCGTGGATGCTGGCAATCGTGCTCTTCTTTGCGGCCGCATTGCTGTACTCGCAGGCGGCCACGGCAAAGGCCATCATGCCCGCTGCACTCGCGGTGGGAGTTTCTCCCATCACTGCGATTGCTTCCTTCGCAGCGACTTCCGCGCTATTCGTACTGCCTACTTACCCGACGCTCCTTGCCGCGGTGGAGATGGACGACACTGGCACAACCCGAATTGGCAAATACGTGTTTAACCACTCGTTCATCATCCCAGGCACCTTATGTATTGCCCTGTCCGTCGCGTTCGGTTTCGCCTTCGGCAGCGCACTGCTGTAGTGGGGGGCTACCTAGAACACCGCATAGAGAAACTGACTAGGTTTATGACAAAATCGAAGCGGTTAAGTCCATTCACCTGTCATAAACCTAGTCAGTAACTTGTACTGACACCGTTACCGCCGACGGTGGCACCCCGCGAAAGCTAAGTTCGCCGCGAGAGCCACCCCATCCGCAGCTTTTACTCAGTGCCGCCATCGCCGACAGCACCCGGCCAACCGGGGTACTCCGGTGTGACCCCGCCATAGGCAGGGCACATCTCCTGGAAAGAACACCACCCGCAGAGCTTGGACTTCTTCGGTACAAAGTCACCGTTTTCACCGTCGCGCACGATCGCCGACCACAAGTCGGCAATCTCCGCTTGGAAGGCCTCTAATTCTGTCGCGTTGGGACTCAGCACCAGGTCATCGGCAACCTTCAGGTACATCAACCGCAGCTGTTCCGGGATACGACCGGTGAGCCGCCACCACACCAGCGCGTAAAACCGCATCTGGAAGAGCGCCTCATCCTGGAAGCGAGGAGAGGGCTTCTTGCCCGTCTTGTAGTCGACAATCCGGACCTCACCGGTCGGGGCAATATCGACGCGGTCGATAAAACCACGAAGTGGCACTGACAATGGCACAGTCTGATCCGCATCCGGATCGATAACCAGCTGAACGAACTTTTCCATCTCGGCCGCATCGAAGCCCATGGGGTTTTCCATCATGAAATACCCCTTGAGCAGGCCGCGGCATTCGACCAGGAAGTCGTAGTAATCATCCTCCGGAACTAGCTCAATCAGTTCCTCGTCCTTTGCACACATGTCCTCCCAGGTCGGCTTCAGCCATTTCACCGCTGCGGGGTAAGTGCGTTCTTCACGGGGCCAGGCATGCATCTGTTCGAGCACAGCATGTACCAACGTGCCCTTGACCTGCGCGACAGTCGACGGCTCCGGAATCTTGTCAATCGCACGGAACCGGTACTTCAGCGGGCACTGGCGGTAGTCATTAGCTCTCGACGGCGACAGCGCCAACTTAGAGCGGCGGGAAGGCTGAACAGCTGACTTAGAACTTTGGGCATTGTCGGGCATACTAGCCAGGTTAGAGTACCGCCCGGATTTGGCTGCACCCGACATGACCCGACCCAACCAAACCCCAAAAGGAGCCCACACACCTATGGCATTGAGCGGACCATTCCAAGTCGGCGACCGAGTCCAGCTGACTGACTCGAAGAATCGCCACTTCACCGTCATCCTCGAGGAGGGTGGCAAGTTCTTCACTCACCGCGGCACCATCCTCCACGACGACCTCATCGGCGCCAAGGAAGGCACCACCGTCACCTCCAGCGAAGGCACCGTCTACCTGGCCATGCGTCACTTGCTGGTCGATTACGTCCTGTCCATGCCGCGCGGTGCTGCGGTGATTTACCCGAAGGATGCTGCACAGATCATCGTCGAGGGCGACATCTTCCCAGGTGCGCGCGTGTTGGAGGCCGGCGCTGGCTCCGGCGCGCTCAGCCTCAACCTGCTCCGCGCCATCGGCGCTGACGGGCAGCTTATTTCCTACGAGGTCCGCGAGGATCACATCGAGCACGCGGAACGCAACGTTGTCGACTTCATGGGTCACAAGCCCGACAACTGGGACTTGCGCCTGGGCGATCTCAACGAGGCCTCCGTCGAGTCGCTCGGCGGCCCGGTCGACCGAGTCATTCTGGACATGCTCGCTCCATGGGAATGCCTGGACACCGTTTCGAAGGTGCTTCAGCCTGGCGGCGTGCTCATGGTCTATGTCGCCACTGTTCCGCAGCTAATGAAAGTCATGGAGGGCATCCGCGCGCAGAAGTGCTTCACCGAACCACGCGCCTGGGAATCCCTGGTCCGCGACTGGAATGTTCAGGATCTCTCCGTCCGCCCGGCGCACCGTATGCAGGCGCATACCGCATTCCTGGTGTGGGCACGCAGGCTTGCCGACGGCACGGTGCCTCCGCGCCCACAGCGACGAAATCAAAAGAAGCTCTAGACCCGCCGCTTCGCGCTGGGAGGTGTAGCCGTCGTAAAGCGTGATGCGACACACGGTCTAAATCGACCAAGCAACAACGGCATCTGGCCCTATGGGTAATCTGGGATACATGACAACGCCGTCTGACAAAATCCGTGATCTTGAGCAGAAGAACTACAACCTCGGCATTCGTAATAATCGCCTGGTTGAGCTGTTGCGGGACTCCCGTAACAAGCTAGAGCTACTGCGCCAAGACATGGAGGATATGCTGGAGCCGCCTAGCACGTACGGTATTTTCCTTAAGCCGGGGCCGGAGAAAGGCACCGCAGAGGTTTTTACCGGAAATCGACGGATGCGCCTGCGGGTGCAGCCGGAGATTAATGAGCGGGCGCTTCGGCCGGGTGCGCAGGTGCGTCTGAATGAGGGCTCGATAATCGTGGAGGACTGCGGTTATCCGGAAAGCGGCGACATCGCCAATGTTCGTGAGGTGCTGCCGGATCGGGAGCGCATTTTGGCCTCGGATACTCACGGTGAGGAATTCGTGGTGTCTCTGGCGGGGGATTTGTCGCCGAAGCCGGGGGACTCGGTGATGATTGATCGCAAGTCGGGCTATGCGTTTGAGGTCATTCCGAAGTCCGAGGTGGAAAACCTGGTGCTGGAAGAGGTACCGGATGTCACCTACACGGATATCGGTGGTCTGGACAGTCAGATTGAGCAGATTCACGACGCCGTGGAGATGCCGTTCCTGCAGCCCGAACTGTTTGAGCAGTACAACCTGCGTCCGCCGAAGGGTGTGCTGCTCTACGGTCCTCCCGGCAATGGTAAGACGCTGATTGCCAAGGCTGTGGCTAATTCGTTGGCACGCAAGATTGCGCTATCCCGAGGTAAGACCGAGGCGGAGGCGCAGCGAGCTCAATCGTACTTCTTGAATGTCAAGGGCCCGGAGTTGCTGAACAAGTTCGTGGGCGAGACGGAGCGTCAGATTCGCCTGATATTCGACCGCGCTCGCGACATCGCTGAGGACGGCAAGCCGGTTATTGTCTTTTTCGATGAGATGGACTCGATTTTCCGCACTCGTGGTTCGGGTATCTCCTCGGATATGGAAAACACTGTGGTCCCGCAGCTGCTCAGTGAACTTGACGGTGTAGAGGGGCTGGAAAACGTCATCGTGATTGGTGCCACCAACCGCGAGGAGATGATCGACCCGGCAATTCTGCGCCCGGGACGCCTGGATGTGAAGATCCGCATTGAGCGCCCGAATGAGGCTGCGGCGAAGGATATCTTCCGCAAGTACTTGACCCCGGAGCTGCCGTACAACGCGGCTGAGGTAGAGGCTCACGGTGGGGTGGAACAGAATGTGGCACACCTCATTGATCAGGTCGTTGAGCGAATGTACGCCAAGACGGCAGAAAACGAGTATGTGCGGATCCGCTATGCAGATGGCACCAGCGAGGTCATGTACTACCGCGATTTCAACTCCGGCGCGATGATTTCCAACATCGTCGACCGCGCGAAGAAGTCCGCCATCAAGTCGGTTATCGCCGGTGGCGAGGCGGGCATTAGCTTGGACCATCTGCTGTCCGCCGTGGCGGAGGAGTTCGCGCAGAACGAGGACCTGCCGAATACCTCGAACCCGGATGAGTGGGCTCGCATCTCCGGTCGTCCAGCGGCGCGCGTTGCCTCGGTCGAGGTGATTCGCCATGGCTAAATCCGCCGCCAGTTCTGCACAGTCGAACCGCTTCTTCGGCACGGAGATTGAGTACGGCATTTCCAGCCCGGACAACCCGGATGTCAGCCCAATTCTCACCTCCACGCAAGCCGTGCTCGCTTTCGCGCATGAGCAGGAGGAGGGCCTGTCGGGGCGCATCCGCTGGGATTACGCACCAGAGTCGCCACTGCGCGACAGCCGTGGTTTCGACCTGCGCCGTTACCACCAGCCACCGATTGTTGACCCGAATGCCGTCGGCGCTGCAAACCTGCTGGTGCAAAATGGTGCCCGTTTCTACGTCGATCACGCGCACCCGGAGTACTCCTCACCGGAGACGGCAACCGCCCGCGAGGCGGTTATCGCTGACCGCGCAGGTGACAAGATTATGCTGCGCGCAGCTCAGCTTGCCGCCGAAGCCACCGATGCTGAGGGCAATCCAGGTCCGATGCTGAAGCTCTACCGCAACAATGTCGATGGCAAGGGCGCCTCGTATGGTGCCCACGAGAACTACCTTTTCTCCCGAGAAACCGAGTTCGATGACATCGTCGCCGGTCTGACGCCGTTTTTCGTCACCCGCCAGGTGTTCACGGGCGCTGGTCGCGTGGGTCTGGGACAGACGGGGCAGGAGTCGGGTTTCCAGATTTCGCAGCGCGCGGACTACATCGAGACTGAAGTCTCGCTGGAGACCACTTTGAACCGCGGCATCATCAACACCCGCGATGAACCACACGCAGACTCCGATCGCTTCCGCCGCCTGCACGTCATCATCGGTGATGCCAACATGAGCGAGGTCGCCACCTTCCTCAAGCTGGGCACCACAGGTTTGGTCATCGACGCCATCGAGGACGGCGTGCGTTTCGACGACCTGCAGCTCCGCAACCCCGTCGAGGCCGTCCATAAGGTCTCCCGAGACTTGACTTGCACCGAGAAGCTGCAGCTGGCAGACCATGTCACGTGGATGTCCGCAGTGGAAATGCAGTACGAGTACCTGCGTCGCGTGGAGAGCTACGACCAGCAGGGCGACGTCGTCAAGCTCTGGCGTGAAGTGCTCGACGTGCTTTCCGACGACCCCCGCAAGGCAGCCCATCTGCTGGATTGGGTGGCGAAATACAACCTCATGGAGGGCCTGCGTACCCGCCTGGGCGCGGGCTGGGACCACCCGAAGTTGGCGTTGATTGATATTCAGTACTCGGATATTGACCCTGCTCGTGGGCTGTACCATGCGCTGGTGCGCCGCGGTTCGATGCGCACACTCGTGACCGAGGAAGAAGTCGACCGAGCGGTTGAATACGCACCGGAGTCTACGCGTGCGTATGTACGCGGTGGCATTCTGCGCCGCTTTGGCAAGGATGTCGTCGCGGGCAGTTGGACCAGCTTGGTGGTGGACACCGCGGGGGTGTATCGGAGCACTCGTGACGTGGAGTCGCCTGGAATTACGCTGGCCTACATTACGCTGGATGAAGTTGACCGTTTCACTGCCGCAGAATGCGGTGACGTGTTGGAGTCTGCGGAGACAGTGGCCAAGGTGGTTGAGCATCTGCGTACTCTCGGGGCTATCCGCGAACAATAGGCACACATAGTGCAGTAATAGAGCAGTAATACTCAAAAGTTCATTTTTAAGGAGCAATATCATGGCTGGTAACACTCAGGTTTTCGGCGGCGGTTCCGGCGGAGGCGACGAGGAAGAGTTCGGCGAGGTCGCTGGCGGCGGTCAGGCTCAGGAGCACGTTGCAGCTGCTGACGACCTGCTGGATGAAATTGATGGTCTGCTGGAGAACAACGCCGAGGAGTTCGTGCGTTCGTATGTCCAGAAGGGTGGCCAGTAAAAAGTGACTGACCAGCAGGTAGGGCAGCAGGAGCCGGAAGCAACGCCGACACCGGTACCGGCACAGGCGTTGACCCGACGCATCACCGGTATTGAGACCGAGTTCGGCATCACTCTGACGCTGGATGGCTCGCGCCGTCTGGGACCGGATGAGATTGCCCGCTACATGTTCCGCCCGGTGATCGCTAAGTACGGGGCAACCAACATTTTCACCCCCAATGCTGGTCGTATGTACCTCGATGTCGGAAGCCACCCGGAGTACGCTACCGCTGAGTGCGATTCGGTCTCGCAGCTGGTAGCGTACGACCGCTCGGGCGAGGTCATCTTGAATGAACTCGCTGAAAAGGCTGAAGCAGAGCTTGCCGACGAGGGCATCGGTGGCAAGGTCTACCTGCTGAAGAACAACGTTGATACCGTCGGTAACTCCTACGGTTGTCACGAAAACTACCTGGTTGGACGTGAACTGGGACTGAAGTCCCTGTCCAAGCTGCTGCTACCTTTCTTGGTTACGCGACAGCTCATCTGTGGCGCGGGGAAGATTTTCCTGCCGTACCCAACCTCGCCGTATCACAACGATCCGATTCAGTACTGCTTCTCGCAGCGCGCGGATCATGTGTGGGAGGGCGTCTCCAGTGCAACGACGCGCTCCCGGCCGATTATTAACACTCGCGATGAGCCACACGCGGACTCCAACCGATTCCGCCGCTTGCACGTCATCGTGGGCGACTCCAACATGAGTGAGACGACGACTGCGCTCAAAATTGGCTCCACTCAGCTGGTACTGGAGATGATTGAAGCCGGCGTGAAGTTGCCGGACTTCGAAGTCGCCAACGAAATCAAGTCCATCCGTGCGGTGAGCCGCGATATGACCGGCAAGGCCGAGATTCCACTGCGCAGTGGCGAAACTGCCACCGCACTGCAGATTCAACGCGAGTTCCTGGACGCTGCGACGGAGTGGCTGAAGGTCCGCGAAGAAAACATGGTCAACGAGGACAAGGGCATTGCCGGTGCCGGCACGTCCAACGAAGAAATGAGCCGCATTGTCGAGCTGTGGGGTCGCGCGCTCGATGCCGTGGAAACCGGTGACTGGTCTCTCATTGAGCACGACATTGACTGGGCCATTAAGTACTCGCTCATGAAGCGCTACCTGGACCGCGGTCTAACGCTGGAGGACCCCAAGCTTCATCAAATCGACTTGGCCTACCACGACATCCGTCCCGGCCGAGGCATCTTCCGCGCGCTGGAAGCCCGTGGTATTGCCTCGCGGTGGATTACCGATGAGCAGGTCGCTGAGGCGGTCCGCATCGCACCGCCAACTACTCGTGCGAAGCTGCGCGGTGATTTCCTCGTTGCAGCCGAAGACTCCAGTTTGAAGACCGTAGTGGACTGGACACACCTGAAAATCTCCGGCGACGATCCCATCTCCACTATGCTCGGCGACCCCTTTGCCACGGAAAACGATGAGGTCAATGAGATGATCGAGATTCTGACGGCCGCGAAGAAGACCTCGGATACGGATTCGAATAACTAGTTCCGTCCCCGGAAACTGCCCCAGGAAAAGGAGCCCCACAGTCGTGTCTGTCTCACCTGTATCGGAAAACCCCGGATCCGCTGCGATCAGTGAGAACCAACGTCAGGTTCAGCTGCTGTTGGCGCTTGCCGACGACACCGGGTGGGTCAGCGAGTCGTGGATCTCCAAACATGTCGAGGGTTACTCCCGTGTTTCCGAGGATTCCCGGGCTCGTTATTTACGTGCGGACACCGCGGCACTCCTGGCAGCCGGGGTCCCGGTGGAGGTTTCGTCGTCAAGCGCGGGCGATAAGGTCAAACGTCTGCGCCTGAACAGACTACGGTGGCCCCAGCACGACCCCGAGTTCACTGAAGCGGAGGCTTCGGTGGTTTTCCAGGCGGCGAATGCGGCGTTTGGTTCGGAGGAGCTGAGCTCGACGGCTGTGGCGGCGTGGCGGAAGCTCGCATCGTTTGCGCAGCGCAGCGCCATTGCGAAGCCGGATGAGTCGGTGGTGGTGGCCGATGCGGTGGATATGAGTCGAGTGGATTTCAGCACACTGCTGACCGCGATGACCTCGCCGCGCCGGACAGTGGAGATGTGGTACTCCCGCCAGTACGGCGTGGATGATGAACTGCGCATGCTGGAGCCGTGGGGTCTGATTAACCTGCGCGGGCGCTTTTATGTGTTGGGCTTTGATCCGCAGCGTGAGGCCGCGCGTATGTTCCGGCTCAGCCGTATCCGCGATGTGTCGGATACAGGGACGTCGGCGACCCAGCCAATGCCCGATGGTGACTTGCAACAGATTGCGGAAAACATGTTGCACCGCGGTGGCAAGACCTATCAGGCGGTTGTTCGTATCGCTCCGAATACCTGCGCTGATGTGGTGATGAAAGCGACCGCGTTGGGGGATGGGCGCTACGAGCTGCCAGCGGCACCTGTGAGTGAGATTGTGTCCACAGGTTTGAGTTACGCACCGGATTTGATTGTGGAATCACCTGAAGAGGCACGGTCGGAGATTATTGCTCGGTTGGAGCAGGTACTCGCTCGCCATGGCGGATCGAATGGTGCGAAGAACGCTTTGGAGGGCAACTAATGACAGTGCATGCAGCCCGGGAACTTGACGCGAATGTCAGTGTCGACGAGTTGTTGGCGGTCGTACCGTACTTTTCGCAGCACCGTTCAATGACAGAGGCCGCTACCGAGCTGGCCATACCTTTTGCCCGAATTCGGGCAATCGTGGAGCAGATTGCCGACATCGACCAGCCGGGACTCCTCGGAGTGCGGGCTTTTGAAGTTGATTACCGCAACAGCTTTGATGTCCGCATTCGGCCTCAGGCAACGGTGCTCAGCCAGCCACGTGCGCTCACAGCCGAAGAAACCGCGACCTTGCTGCTCATCCTGGAAACCATCGAGGACTCCGCAGCCACCACTTCCTCCGAGGCCGCGCAGACGGCCGCGACAAAACTACGCAGTGCTCTGGGAATAAACGTCCCCATCATTGACTCGACCGCTGCGGAAAATGGCAAGGCCTTTTCCTTTTCTGAGCAGATTTATTCCGCGCTGCATCAGCGCAAGGTGTTGAAGGTGCGCTACCGGAATGCCTCAGGGCAGATTACAGTCCGTGAGCTTGACTGTGTCAACGTTTATACAGTTGAATCCACGACGTACCTCCGCGCTGTGGACCGTGCGCAGGAAGACCGTCGCCAGAAGAGCTTCCGCGTCGACCGCCTGGAGGCCGCCGAGGTCCTCGACACTCCCGCCGGTTTCCACCGCCCCGAGCCTTTCGATATCCGTGATCCCCACGCCTTTGGTGCGGAAACGGGAACGTCCGAATGGGCAAGTGTGCTTATCGACGCCGACGCCACCTGGATCGCAGACTATGAACCGGTCTTCTTTACCGAAGATGAGGGAGAAGAAGAGGATACCGAACTGGTCTCTGACCAAGGCTTAGGGCAGTCGGAATATGTCGCTGACGTGCCGATGTCCGACTTGGCCGCAACAGTCTCCTTTGTGCTCCGCCGTTCACCGAGCGTAACGGTCGCTGAGCCCTTAAAATTGAAAAACGCCGTTGTTGCGCGAGCCCGCGAAGCTTTGGCAGAGTATGGTCGAAACGACAAGGCTTAAATCAAAGCTTTAATCGCGCACGATGTGGCAACTTGCCACTTGTATTTGTATTCATTCGAAAGGTCTCTAAGCGGATGCCGAACCTAGGTCCCTGGGAAATCATCATTATCCTGGTCGTTCTTGTCTTGCTCTTTGGTGCAAAGAAGTTGCCGGATGCCGCACGTTCGCTCGGCCGCTCCATGCGTATCTTCAAGTCCGAAGTCAAGGAAATGCGCAACGATGACGAGCACCAGGAGCAGGCTGCAATTCAGCAGGCTCCGCAAGCCCAGCCACAGCAGCCGTACCAGCCGCAGCAGCAGTACCAGCAGCCGGCACCGCAGGCTCAGCCGCAGCAGCCGTACCAGCCGCAGCCTGGCCAGAACAACCCTGGCCAGCCGCAGCAGTAGTAGAAGGCCGGTTGAAGCGTGACTTCAGCTACATCCACATCACGTCCTCGGAAGCGCCAGCGTAGGCGCAATCCCGAGGGCGTGATGACTATTGTCGAGCACATTCAAGAGCTCCGGCGTCGCCTCGTTCTCGCCCTCGCTGGTATTGCCGTTGGCACTGTTGTGGGCTTTATCTGGTATCAGACAGCCTTTACCATTGGTCAGTTCCGCATACCGCTTACCTCGGTCAATGTTGGCCCTGTGCACTTTAAGTCCCTGGGTGAGTTGCTCAAGGATCCGTACTGTCAGCTTCCACCCGAGATGCGTCTCGGCGGCGGTGAGGGCGCGGAGTGTCGTCTGCTGGCGACCAGTCCGTTTGAAATGTTCATGCTGCGTCTGAAGGTCGGTGCGCTGGCCGGTCTGGTGATGTCGTCGCCATGGTGGCTCTACCAGATTTGGGCCTACATCACTCCCGGCTTGGTTCGGAAGGAACGCCGCACCACGCGCAGAGTTGTGACTGCCGCCGCGCTGCTGTTTGTCATGGGTTCCGTCCTGGCCTACTACGTTGTCGCCATCGGTCTGGAGTTCTTGCTCCAGATTGGTGAAGAGACGCAAATTTCTGCACTCACCGGTTCGCAATACTTCGGTTTCCTCTTGGCGCTCATCGTCTGCTTTGGCGTGAGCTTTGAGGTTCCGCTTTTCCTGGTCATGCTGAACATGGCCGGTGTCGTTACCTACGAGAGCATCAAGGACAAGCGCAGCATCATCATTATGTCGCTGTTCATCTTTGCGGCCTTCATGACTCCGGGGCAGGAACCAATATCCATGGTCGCAATGGCAACGGCACTGACGTTGCTGGTGGAAATCGCAATCCAGATTTGTCGTCTCCATGACCGTCGTAAAGCAAATGAGCGACCTGATTGGTTGGACGTCGATGACGAGCAAGGCTCCGGACCCATTACAGCGTCCGGCCCGATTGGCTCCGCCGGCGGTATCGGTGACGTGGGCGGCATTGACGCCCCGACTTCAGTAAGTGCGCCGACGTCGATTCAGCCGGGCGGCATGCCGACGGCATCAGCGGCCCCGACGACCTCTCCGGTCTCTGGTCCCACGCCAGTGAACGCGCCGACGCCGACGCGGGCATCCCAGATGCGTCCTACTCGCAATTCGCGTCCACCACGGCCACAGGGCATGATTCCGGAGACTCCGATGCCGACGCAGGACTTGCGAAATCGTCCGACGAGCGACTTTGATGATGTTCTCTAGCGCGGTTTATGACACTCTAGAGGCATGACTCTTCTCGGCGATTTCGTCAGCCAACAGGATTTCGATCTTGACGACTTTCAGCTCCGCGCCTGCCAATCAATTGAGGCAGGGCGGGGCGTTGTCGTCTGTGCACCCACCGGCGCGGGCAAGACTATTGTTGGCGAATTCGCTATTTATGCAGCTCTTGAGCGTGGCGGCAAGTGCTTTTACACCACACCTATCAAGGCGTTGAGCAACCAGAAGTACCACGACCTAGTCGAGGACTACGGCGAAGACCGCGTGGGCCTGCTCACTGGCGACACTTCGATTAACGGCGACGCGGACATCGTGGTGATGACCACCGAGGTGCTGCGCAATATGATTTACGCGAACTCGCCGACGCTGAAGAAGCTCACGCATGTGGTGATGGATGAGATTCACTACCTCGCTGACCGCGAGCGCGGCGCTGTGTGGGAAGAGGTTATTTTGAACCTCGACCAATCCGTGGCCGTCATCGGTTTGTCGGCGACGGTGTCCAACTCCGAGGAGTTCGGTCGCTGGCTTTCCACGGTGCGCGGGCACACGGACGTTATTGTCACGGATCTGCGCCCGGTTCCGCTGCATCAGCACATGCTGGTGGGAAACCGGCTCTATCCACTCTTCGAGGCGAAGTCGGACAAGGTCAATCAGGACCTGTTGGAGGCGTGCCGTCGTGCCGAGTTCGGCTACGGCGACGCTGGGGCCAGGGAGCGCTACCAGTACAAAAAGCACAAGGGCGGTGGGCGCTCGTATAGCTGGGGCGATAAGGGGCAGCGCAAGTTCCGTCCGCCGAAGCGCGGCGATGTTATCCGCATGCTCGGCTCCATGAACATGCTGCCCGCGATCGTTTTCATCTTCTCCCGCGCGGGCTGCGAAGGCGCGCTGGCGCAGGTCGGTGCTACGCGCGCAGAGCTCACTGACCGGGATGAGCAGGAGCGCATCGCCAAGATTATCGATGACGGTGTTGCACACATTCCGAAGGAAGATCTGCAGGTTCTCGGTTTCCTGCGCTGGCGCCGCATTCTCATCCGTGGTTTTGCGGCGCACCATGCGGGCATGCTGCCTGCGTTCCGGCACATTGTGGAAGAGCTCTTTAACGAAGGCCTGGTCAAGGTTGTCTTCGCCACCGAGACGCTTGCGCTGGGCATCAACATGCCTGCCCGCACGGTCGTGCTGGAGAAGCTGGTCAAGTTCAACGGCGAAGCACATGTGGATCTCACGCCGGGTCAGTACACGCAGATGACCGGTCGCGCTGGCCGCCGCGGTATTGACACTGTCGGCAATGCAGTGGTGCAGTGGGCCCCGGCAATGGATCCGAAGGCTGTCGCAGGGCTGGCATCTACGCGCACATACCCGCTGATTTCCACCTTCGCGCCGAGCTACAACATGAGCGTCAACCTCCTGCAGACGCTCGGTTACGACGGCTCGAAGCGCGTCATGGAGCGCTCATTCGCACAGTTCCAGGCGGATGGCGACATCGTCGGAGTCGCCGCCGAACTGTCCAAGGCCAAGCAGGAAGCCGCGGCCCTGCGTGCGGAATTGCTCGGCAGGGGAGCCGATGCGCACGCTGAAGGGGCGGAGGCTGAGGGGTCGTCGTCAAGCGAGGAAGGCAGTTCGCGTGACGACGAGCGCCTAACCCAGATGCTTGAATACCTGGATCTGCGCGCGAAGCTGACCCAGGAGGAGAAGAACGCCAAGCGCCGCAATATTGAAGACCGCCACACGGAAACAGTGACCGCGCTGCGCAGACTCCGTCGAGGCGAGGTTATTCCGCTGCCGAAGGGTAAGAAGGTGCAGTTGGCGGTGGTGTACCGAGAGGACCATTCGAAGTCGAATCCACGTCCCGGTGTCATCAGTGTCGGCGGGTTCGTGGGGCGTGTGGAGCCGCATATCTTCCCAGCGGCGCCGCAGACGGTCGGCGCGATTAAGCTGCCTCGGGATGCGGACCGGCATCCGCGACGTGCGCTCGGAATTGTGCGCGCAGAGATTGGCCGCAAGGGGCTAAAGGGACCAAAGAGGCTGAAGCGTCGCACTGGTGGCAACTCGCCGGCGGTGAGGAAGTTGCGCCAGGAGCTGCGCGAGCATCCGCTACATGGCGATCCTGCGGTGGAGACGATGGCTCGTCACGCCGATACGCTGCGGCAGGCCGAGGCGCATGTGGCCAAGCTGCAAAAGCGCGTCGATTCCGCCTCGGATACATTGGCGCGCACATTCGACCGCATGCTGCAGTTGCTAACACAAATGGACTACGTGGAATGGCGGGAGGGCGCGGAGCCGACAATTACCGAGGAAGGCCTGCGGCTGGCGCAGATTCACAACGGCTCGGATTTGCTGGTGGCCACGTGTCTGCGCCGCGGTATTTGGGATGACCTGGACCCCGCGGAACTGGCCGGTGCGGTGTCGAGCTTGGTCTTTGAAAACCGCAAGGCCAGTCAAGGCAGTGACGAGGTGCCTACCGAGCCGCTGGCCAAGGCGCTGGGGAACACCTACCGCATCTGGGAGGAACTGTCGGAGGATGAGCGCCGTTACCGGCTGCCGGTAACGGACTTGCCGGATATGGCTTTTGCTACGGCAATTCATCAGTGGACTGCGGGTGCACCGCTGGGGTACTGCCTGCAAGCCGCCGCCGAGAGTGGCGCGGAGCTGACTCCAGGTGACTTTGTCCGCTGGTGCCGTCAGGTCATTGACCTGCTGCAGCAGATCAAGAAGACGGGCTACTCCACGGACATTCGCGACAAGTCCGCCGAGGCTATTCAGGCAATTCGCAGGGGCGTAGTGGCGCTGAACAATTAGTTGCCGGTTACGTTGGTCAGCCGAAGCCTCGTCGCCCCGAGGCCACTCAACCGGCGACGGGCACAGGCCGACGGGTACAGTTGGCAACTATGAGCAACGGTATCTTTAGCTTTGACATCTATCAGCAGCGTCTGGATCGCACTGCGGAGCTTCTCCGCAGCCGCGATGCGGACGCTGCAGTCTTTGGAACCGGCGCTGACCTGCAGTATCTCATTGGTTCTGCGGTCACTTCGCATGAACGCCTGACCGCGCTGGTGGTCACTGCATCCGGCACCACCACACTGGTACTGCCCGCCGTGGAGCGCGGGGATCTGCCGCTGTGCGCTATCGGTGATCTCAACGCCGATGTGGTGTTGTGGGAAGACGGAGAGAATCCGCACCGCATTGTCGCCGACTTGGTGGGCCACGTGGGCACCCTCGCAGTGGGAGCCTCTTTGACCGCTGACCACTTGATTCCTATCCAGGATCTCACCGGAGCCAAGACTGTGTTGGCCGGAGACCTTCTGAAGGAACTGTTCATGCGCAAGGACGCCGCTGAGATTGATCAGTTGCGCGAGGCCGGCGCCGCTATTGACCGCGTTCACGCTCGAGTGCCGGGCATGCTGCGCGCAGGTCGCACTGAGCGCGAGGTCGCCGACGAGATCTCGGCTGCCATCCTGGAGGAGGGGCACGTCGCCATTGACTTCGTCATTGTCGGCTCCGCTGAAAATGGCGCGAATCCGCACCACGATTTCTCCGACCGCGTCATCGAGGAAGGCGACGTGGTGGTCGTCGATATCGGAGGCACCTTGCCGCTTGGCTACCACTCCGATTGCACGCGCACCTATGTCGTCGGCAAGCCGGGGGAGAAGGAAGCTGCAGCGTGGACGGCTCTGCGCAAGGCGCAGGAAGCTGCCGTGGCGGCGGTGCGCCCCGGTATAACGGCTGCAGAGATCGATGCGATTGCGCGCAATAGCCTCACCGCTGCGGGCTACGGCGAGTACTTCATCCACCGCACTGGTCATGGCATTGGCCTGTCCACGCATGAAGAGCCGTTCATTATGGCTGGCAATGAGCTCAAGCTCGAGCCTGGCATGGCGTTTTCGGTGGAGCCGGGTGTGTACCTGCCGGGTGAGTTCGGTATGCGGCTGGAAGACATCATCGTTGTCACCGAAGACGGCGGAGAATCGGTCAATAATGGTCCGCACGATTTAATTACCGTCTAATCGAGGTTTAGAGGAAAGGTATTTTCTAGCGCATGGGACACGTACTCGTTCTTGGTGCCACCAGCGAGATTGGCGGGGAAGTTGCCGCGCGACTGGCCAACCACAACACCTTCACGCTCGCTGCGCGCCGCACTGAGGCGCTCGACGGCATTGCCGGTCGGCTCATCGACTCCGGTGCCGTCGCGGTGCACCGCATCCACTTTGATGCCGATGACATCGCGGCACACCGCCAGTTCGTCGAGCACGCCTGGCAGCACGGTCCCATCGACACGGTGATTGTCGCGTTCGGTATCCTCGGTGATCAGCGGAAGTGTGAGGAGTCCGGCGAGGCTGCTGCGGCAGTCATTCATACCGACTTCACAGCACAGGCATCGATTCTCACTGAGCTTGTCGCGCGCATGGAGTCCGACATCGCCTCCGGCACGCTGCCTGTGCGCGATAAGGTCGCGGGCCGCATCATGGCCTTTTCCTCTATCGCAGGTGCCCGCGTGCGCCGCGCCAACTACGTCTACGGTTCGGCGAAGGCCGGTCTCGATGGTTTCCTCCAGGGCATGCAGGACCGCCTCCACGGGAGCCATATTCAGCTGACGATTGTCCGGCCGGGCTTCGTCATCGGCCGCATGACCGAAGGCATGAAGCCAGCGCCGATGTCCTCGCGCCCCGCCGAGGTCGCGGAGGCCGCCGTCACTGCTTTCGACGGTCGGAAGCCCCACGTCTGGGTGCCGCGTAAATTGGCATTGCTCGCACGCGCCACACATCTGACTCCGCGCTGGATTTGGCGCAAGATGCCCCGATGAGCCCAAAGCTTCGCGTCGTCGGCATCGGCTGCGACGGGTACCCTGGTCTATCCGCCCGCGCTGTCGAGGCGTTGTCGTCGGCTCGCCGCATCATTGGCTCTCCCCGTCAGCTCCATTTGCTTGCCGACGTCAACCTGGACGCCGACCTCTCACCTTGGCCAGGTGGCTTCTGGAAGGACTGGCAGGCCACCCTGGCAGATATTGACCCCGCAGTCGATGTCATCCTCGCCAGTGGCGACCCCATGTTCCACGGTGTCGGCGCGTCCCTGGTTCGGGAGCTCGGCCGTGGCGCCGTGGAGGTTATTCCAGCGCCATCGTCAGCCTCATTGGCCTGCGCCTACCTCGGCTGGCCCTTGCATGACACTCCGGTGATTTCGCTGGTGACAGGGGAGCCGGGGCTACCTGGAGCCGCGCGTGTGGTACCGGTAGCGGATTCACTACGGCCCTTCCTGGTGCTGTGCCGAAACGCGGACTCAGTGAAAGAGGTCGCTACGGTTTTAGCCGACCGCCCAGACACCAAGCTCACCGCGCTGACCAATCTCGGCGGCACGGAAGCTACAGGGCTGCCGGAGTCCGTTGCCGCAGGCACGGTGGCGAACCCACCAGTTCCAGCTGGCAACCTCACGGTGCTGGCGGTGGAGCCGTCGGGAAGCGCGCGCGGCTGGCTGCGCGACGGTGACTTTGATTCGGATGGTCAGCTGACGAAGGCGCCGATTCGCCAAATGACGGTCGCTGCATTGGATCCGCGGCCGGGAGCTCTGCTGTGGGATGTCGGCGGTGGCACGGGGTCGATTGGCATTGAGTGGGCTCGGCACGGCGGACGTGCGGAAATTTTCGAGCGCGATGCTGTTCGTGCAGAGCGAATTGCTAAGAATGTGGCGGCTCTGTCTGGCAATGTGACCGTCCACCACGGCGCAGCGCCGGGGGTTTTGGCTGACTCGAATCTTCGCCCAGATGCCATTTTCATCGGCGGAGGTCTCACTGCTGACGGAATGATTGAAACCTGTTGGCAACGCCTTGCCCCGGGAGGCACCATCGTCGCAAACACCGTGACGCTGGAGTCGGAGGCTTTGCTGTGGCAGGCGCGTCGCGACTATGGCGGGGATGTCACCCGGCTTTCCGTGGAGCGCGCAGGTGCAGTCGGCAGTTTCACTGCGTGGCGCCCTGCGTTGCCGGTGGTGCAGTGGGTGGCGGAGAAGCCAGTAGCGCCTGCGCTACCATAGACGTAATATCTCTGTCTAGAAAATATTGAGGACTCTGTAACTCACAATGACTGTGTATTTCATCGGTGCAGGCCCGGGGGCAGCGGATTTGCTGACGCTGCGCGCGGACCGGCTTATTCGCTCCTGCCCAGTGTGTCTTTACGCGGGATCGATTGTCCCGCCTGAGGTGCTGGAAAACTGCCCCGAAGGCGCAGAGATTATCAATACCGCGCGTATGCCGCTGGATACCATCATCGAGACCATTCAGGCGGCACATGCGGCGGGCAAGGATGTCGCACGCCTGCAGTCCGGCGACCCGTCGGTGTGGTCGGCGCTGGCAGAACAGGTCCGTCGTCTCAGCGAGCTCGGCATTGACTACGAAATCGTTCCGGGTGTGCCGGCATTTTCCGCGGCGGCGGCCGCTCTGGGCCACGAGCTCACGGTGCCAACCGTTGGTCAGTCAGTGGTGCTGACTCGTATCTCCGGGCGCGCTTCCAAGATGCCGGAGGGCGAAACCTTGGAGAACTTCGGTCGCACGGGCGCGACCCTGTGCATTCACTTGGCCGCCCACGATATTGACCGTGTGGTTGAGGAGCTCACCCCGCATTATGGTGAGCACGGCCCGGTGGCAGTGGTAGCTTTCGCATCCCGTCCGGAACAGGTTATTCTCCGCGGCACGCTGGCTGATATTGCGCAGCAGGTCAAGGATGCAGGTGTGACTCGTACGGCTGTCATCATTGTCGGCAAGGTGCTCACCGCCGAGGCGTTCCCGGATAGCTACCTCTACAGCGATGATCGCCCACGCGATGAATACGGACGGACCATCCCATGCGTGCACTAATACTGGGTGGAACTGCTGAAGCCCGCGCCCTGGCCAAGCGCCTAGTGGGCGAGGGCTGGTTTGTCACCTCGTCACTGGCCGGTCGCGTTTCCAACCCCAAGCTGCCCGTCGGCAATGTCCGTATCGGCGGTTTTGGCGGTCCCGCAGGACTGACTCGATGGCTAATCTCCGATGCCACTGAAGTCATCATCGATGCCACGCATCCGTATGCAGAACAGATCAGCGAATCTGCTGCTGAAGCTGCCCGAGCCACCGGTATTCCGCTCGTGGCGCTGCATCGCCCTGCGTGGGAGAAGCAGCCAGGCGACAACTGGGTTGAGGTGTCCTCCATGCAGGAGGCCGCGGACGTTGTTGCCGACCGTTTCTACAGCCCGTTTCTCACTATTGGCCGTCAGCAGCTTGCTCCATTTGCCGGTGACTCCAACGGCCGTTACCTCATTCGCTGTGTGGAACAGCCCGCGCCGCCGCTGCCGAAGAATCGGAAGATTATTCTCAGCCGTGGGCCTTACGATGTCGCAGCGGAGCGCAAGCTCATGCGGGATTACGCCGTGGACTGCGTGGTGACCAAAAACTCCGGTGGTGCTGCTACCTACGCAAAGATTGAGGCAGCCCGCGACCTAAAGAAGCCGGTCGTTATCGTGCAGCGTCCGCAGCTGCCCGGCGCGGATATCGCCACCGTCGCCACAACTGTGGATGAGGCGTACAACGCCGTCATCCGCCGGGCGTAGCGGCTAGGGCAGCAACTCGCCAGTTCCGCTGGTGCCGCCCTCACCGTAGTGACGTGCGGTGTAGACCCGAGTGGTCTTGCCGGCACGATACGCCTTCGTCGACGACGAACCGATAATCACCATGGTTCGCATATCGACGACATCCGGATCGAACTCCGCCAACGTGGTCACGGTAACGTTTTCCTGCTCCGAGCCAACTGCCCGTGCCACAATCACAGGCGTTGTCGGCTCGCGGTATTCCAAAGCCAAGGCTCGTAGCTCTCGGATCTGCCATCTCCGCGACTTGGATGCCGGGTTGTAGACAGCAAATGCCATGTCTGCTCCGGCTACGGCACGCACTCGCTTAACGACGACCTCCCAGGGCTTCAACCTGTCGGAGAGACTGAGCATCGCAAAGTCATGGCCAAGGGGAGCGCCCACTCGACTTGCGACAGCCTGAGCCGCAGTCATGCCTGGCACGACTCGAACTGGAATGTCTCGCCACATATCGTCATCAGCGACTTCCAGCACTGCGGCCGCCATGGCGAAGACTCCCGGGTCACCGGAGCTGACCACCGCGACGCGGCCGCCACGTTTGGCGATATCCAGCGCCATAGTGGCTCTCTCTGCCTCTACGCGGTTGTCTGAGAGGTGGCGGCGTTGCCCGGCGCGCTCAGGAACCCGGTTGATGTAGGTGGAGTAGCCCACCAGATCCGTGGCTCGGGCCAGTTCCTCGGTGACTTCTGGGGTGGTCCAGCGCTCCGCACCCGGGCCTAGGCCGACAACGACGACTTCACCAACTGCTGGGGCAGCCGACTCAGTCGCCGTATCGGTGACTGTATCGCTCGCCGCATCATTAGCTGGCTCAGGCGCCCCAGAAACACTCCGTTCAGTTCCGTAGACAGCGGAAGGCACGACGGCTACTGCGAAGTACGGAACTTTCTCCGGGTCTGCATCGGCCAGCGGGTAGCTGGTGTGCTCATTCATGGTTGCTCGCTCGACAACGTAGGCGCGCTCGAGCATGCCTGCGGACTGCAACGCTGTACGAACCTTCTCAACGTTTTTCCCCAGCTTCATAATGACTACACAGTCTGAGGCGTCAAGAACCGCAGCGATGCGCTCGGAATCGGCGGTGGCTGGGACAACGCTGACGATTTCGGTAGCCTCGCCGAGCGGCTGACCAATCTCTGCTGCCGCCGCAGTAATGCTGGCCACTCCAGGGACAATCTCAGTGGGAAAGTCCTCGTTGAGGGCGTGATGCAGATGCTGGTACGAGCTATAGAGCATCGGGTCACCGAGCGAAAGAACTGCAACACTTCGTCCCTCGGCCAAGTGCTTGTGCAGGCGAGCAGTGGCCTCTGCATAGAAACCGGCGAGCTGCTCGCGGTAGTCGGCGGGGCGCCCGGTGGTCACCGGGTATTGCAATTGCTCTTCCACGGCAGCGTCGTCACGCGCGTCAATCAGTTCGGCGGCGATTGAGCGCGCCGTGGAACGTCCGTGAGTGCCGGCATGGTAGGCGATGACATCGGCTGTGCGGATGATGTCGGCACCGCGGAGTGTAATGAGACCTGCGTCGCCGGGACCGAGTCCGACGCCGTAGAGATGACCAGGCTGAGCACTGTAGGAGCCGGACATGGTTTAGATAATCTCCTTTGCGGTCGCAATGGCATTGAGGGCAGCACAGGTGATAGCCGAGCCACCGCGACGGCCGGTGACGGTGATGTACTTCAGCTCTGGGTTTTCGGCACCGGAGTCGATAGTGGCCTGCTTTGATTCCGCGGCACCGACGAAGCCCACTGGCATGGCCAAAATGGCAGCGGGCATGGGGAAGGAGCCCTCATTAATGCGGTTGAGCAGGTGGAAGAGGGCGGTGGGAGCGTTGCCGATGGCGACAACCGCACCCTCTAGGCGTGGCTTCCACAGCTCCACGGCGGCAGCAGTGCGAGTGGTGCCGAGTTCTTGAGCCAGTTCGGGGACGCGCTCATCACGCAGCAGGCAGATGACCTCGTTGTCAGCAGGTAAGCGCTTGCGGGTAACACCCGAGGCGATCATGTTGACATCGGTGAAGATAGGAGCGCCTTCCTCGAGAGCCTGGCGAGCTGCGCGCACAGCTCCCGTGGAAAAGACGATGTCCTTGGTCAGGTCGGTCTGACCTGCTGCGTGAATCATTCTGACAGCGACGGTTTCCTCATCGGCATCGAAGCGGGAAAGATCGCTTTCTTCGCGAATGATGGCAAACGAGTTACGGTAAATATCCGCACCGTCGGTGTTGTACTCAAAGCGCTTCATAGGCTTAAAGCCTAGTCCACAGCAGCGACTTCGTATTCTCCGTCCCCGGTGGCGAGATAGTCGAAGTAACCGCCCTTGGGCTTGCCGCAGCGACGCTCACAACCGGAGAAGTGCACGCGCCCCTCGGGCAGTCGGCCATCAGCAATTGCGTGAGAAGCATCGCCGCGGGTGTCAGCCAGAGACTTTTTGCAGCCGGGGCGTCCGGTGCAGGCGCTGACGCGCAGCCAGGTGGACTTCCGGTCGAAGATCAGGCCATTGGGCGCCAATACCTTGACGACCTGTTCGGCAACTTCCTCTTCCAAATCGTGCAGAATCAGCGAGTACCACGGAGTGACGTGCACAGGAACTTGCGTATGCGAAATCGCACGGGCCAGACGCGCCGGGAGGACGCCAAAGCGCAGGCCAGCGGCCAGGCTAACCAGGCCATCCGGCTGGTCAATCCAACCGATCTGGCGGGACAGCCCGGCGGTGGCATCAAAGCTCTCAGCCGGGGTCGGCTCCTGGCGACGGACTCGGGCGCCCAATTCCTCGATTACGGCATCGGCAATGCGCTCGGCCGCATTGGCTTCCGCGATGCGCCAGGCTGAACCACGGCTGTCATTCCACACCTTCGCTGTGGTGATGAGAGCCTCCACGACGTCGTCACGCGGGACGACAATCCCCGAGGTCGCGCCGCCAATGATGAGTTCAAACGTGTTCTCATCATGGGCGACAACGCCGAAGTCGGGGCGCTCACCGAGCACGTCACCGCGGCCGTCGTCGAAAGCCATGAGTGTGCGACCTGGCAGTGTTGCCAGCGACGGCTCCGCGATGAGAGCCTTGTCGAACTCTTGAACCAGGTCACGCACATCAGCTTTACCGCCGACGCGACCGGACAGCGGCGACTGAAGAACGTTGCGTACGCGGTCGTGGCTGGTGGAGGGAACCAGCTTCTCTTCTTCCGCGGCATCGGCGAATGCGCCGGTGTTGGTGATGCCACGGATCTGAACATTGCCGCGGGAGGTGAAGTGAATATCACCGTCGCCGAAATTCTCGGCCAAATCGGCGAGTACGGCGAAGCCCGGCGCGGGGAGAAAGCCTCCGGGGAAGCGCAGACGACCAATTGCGCCATCAGCTGCGATATGAACCTTGCGGCTGCCGGGGCAACCGTCCTGACGAGTGCGGGTTCCTTGATCAGATGCAGTCATACTCTCAAGAATACGCAAACACACACAGAGCTGAGCCCCCGAAAACAGGGGCACATTATCCAGCCCCTTTCCAGCCCAACGAAACCATCCTGAAGTGGAGTTTTCATACCCCTCCGCGAAAAACATACAAATTCTTCACTGAAAATCCACCGATTTACCTTTTTAAAACCTTATTGTTTTCATAACCTAACTTCCTCTGAATTTAAGGGAAGTTTTCATTGGGTTTTCAATCTGGGGTTATTCAGGAGATTTCATGCCACATCACGACGCTGAAGCACTCACGCACGAGGCACACGACACCGTCGGCACCGGCCGTGCCTCGACACAGACACGCTCTGCTTCACGACGAAACCGTCGCACAATCCGAACGGGAATCGGGGTAGCGCTAGCAGGTCTTATGACCATCGGCCTGGCTACACCTGCAAACGCACAGCCACTAAACATCCCGGGCCTATCGGATAGTGGGCTGGCGGATAAGGTGTCGTCGTCAAGCGCAAACCGCGAACTGCCTGGTTTCGGCCATGTACCGAACCCGAATATGGAGAGGCTGCTCGGCATCGAGAAAGACGATGAGGAGTCTGGTAGCGAGGGCGCAGGCAGGCAGCTGACCCCGGAACAGGCTCGCGTGGCCGCAGCCTCTCCGCTGAATTCTCTGCCGCTGACCCCGTCGCGCACGGCAAATGCCGGCACGCTGGTCAGCAGCGAGGATGCCGAGATGATGGTGAACGACAAGCTGTGGAATGTGGATGCCAAGCGTATTCACTACAACTCCACGGATTCCCTCGGAAATCCCAGTGTGGACACAGCCCTTGTGGTGACGCCGAAGACGGAGTGGAAGGGCAGCGGTCCGCGTCCGGTCGTCGCAATCGCGCCGGGCACGCAGGGTGGCGCGGAAAAGTGCGACCCCTCGGTATCCTCGCAGACCGGCCTAAAGATTGAGTTCGGTCCGTTGGACATTATTGCTCCATACGAGACAATCCCGATGGTCGCGAACTTGAAGCGAGGCGCGACTGTCGTGATGATCGACCACCACCGCAATTCCCAGGGTAATCAGGACTATGTCGACAACATCGCCTCAGCACAGTCGCTGTTTGATGCCGTGTCTGCCTCACACGAGCTCGGCGTGGACAAAAATGCGCCCGTGGGAATTTATGGCTACTCCCAGGGTGGCTCCGCAGCCGCTGCAGCCGCTGAGCGTGCAGGTGTCTACGCTCCAGAGCTCAACGTCGCCGCATCTGCCGCCGGCGGCCCGCCGTCCGATCTCGCAAACGTCCTCGACCAGATTGATGGCACTACGCTGACCGCCGCGATTGCACTGGCAATCAATTCTGTCCTGGATAAGGATCCGGAGCTGCGCCGAGTCCTCAAGGAAGAAATCAGCCCCGAAGGCAAAGAACTGCTGGACAACGTAGGCAACTACTGCGCGGGTGGCTTGGGTTTCCATCACTCCTTTGAAACCACTGACCAGTACACGACTAGCGGTGAGTCGCTCAGCGAGATGATTAAGCGCTACGAGCCGGTGCAGAAGGAACTCGCACGCCAGCGCGTCGGCAACTTCGTCCCCAATGCGCCGGTGTACCTCTACTCGGGTGAGCATGATGACATCATCCCCATCAACCAGGTTCGCAAGCTGCGCGATGCCTGGCTGAATCTCGGCTTCACCGATCTGGAGTACGTCGAAAACACGACTTCACCGGTGCTACCGAAGACGGGCATTAACCATATCGTTCCGATGCTCGCGGAACTGACTAATGCCACGGACTTCCTCTGGTCCCACTTCCCAGATCAGCCGGCGGAGCAGTCGCTGGAACTCTAGCAATAGACGCTGCAGTAGAGTGATGGAGAAATCCACTGCCATGCCACTGACGAGAAGCTCGGTGAAAATCCGCACGGTCGCGCCACTGTCACAGTCAGACCTCGTCATCGGCTAAAAGGCAGACTCCCGCCGACCGGGGACGCGTTGCTCCCCAGGAAGTGAATGACTACACCGTGATTCTGCTGCTGTCGACCTCGGATACCGACCTTCTGTCCGCCCGCGCGGCCGCTCAGGCCAACCCGGAGGTGTCCTACCGTTGGGCAAACCCGGCGCGTCTGCTCGACGATGATTTGCCCACGCTTGCCGACGGCGCCGATGTCGTCATCATCCGACTTCTCGGTGGCCGCCGCGCCTGGGAATCCGGCATTGACTACTTTGTGAACTCCGGTATTCCCACCGTCCTCGTCTCGGGCGAGCAGGCGCCCGATGCCGAACTCACCGAGTACTCGACAGTTCCCGCAAACGTCGCCACGCAAACGCACATCTACCTGGCGGAAGGCGGCGCGAAAAACCTCGCACAGCTGCACAATTTCCTGTCGGACACACTGCTTTTGACCGGTCTTGGCTTTGAAGAACCAGCTCGCATGCCGGCCTGGGGTTTCCTGGAGCGCGACTCCAAGGTGGCCACGGAGGATTCCCGCGGCACCGTCGGCATTATTTACTACCGCGCCCAGCACCTGGCGGGAAATACGCACTACATTGAGGCTCTCGCTGACGCTGTCGAGGCTCGCGGCTACGTCGCGAAGCCTATCTTCGCCGCGTCCCTGCGCACCGCCAGCGATGAACTGCTGGCAGAGCTAGCTTCCTGCGACGCGCTCATCACCACGGTGCTCGCCGCTGGCGGCAACCGCCCGGCACTCGCGCAGGCTGGCCAGGACGATGACGGCTGGGATGTCGCCGCACTCGCAGACCTGAACATCCCCATCATCCAGGGTTTGGCCCTGACTTCGTCCAAGACGGCATGGGAGGACAACGACGAGGGCCTGTCACCGCTGGACGTCGCAACGCAGGTCGCCGTCCCCGAATTCGACGGCCGCATCATCTCGGTCGCGTTCTCGTTTAAGGAAATCGACTCCGACGAGCTCATTTCCTACGTCCCAGATCTCGAGCGCTGCGACCGCCTCGCCGGCATCGCCACCCGTTACGCCGCGCTCCGCCACATCGACAACGCTGACAAGCGCGTCGCCGTCATGCTCTCTGCGTACCCGACCAAGCACGCCCGCATCGGCAACGCCGTCGGTCTGGACACGCCGGCATCGACGTTGAAGGTGCTGCACGCGCTTGCCGACGCCGGATACAACCTCGGCGACACCACCAAAATCCCCGGATATGCCACCGCCGAGGATGGTGCCGATCAACCAGATGCGTTCATGCACGCCATCATCGAGGCCGGCGGCCAGGACCCGGACTGGCTGACCGAAGAGGTTATGGAGGCAGCCGAACTCCGCCTGCCCGCTGCCACCTACGAGAAGTTCTTCGCTACCTTGCCGGAAGAACTTCGCTCCGACATGCAGGACAAGTGGGGTGCCGCGCCGGGCACCCTGTACGTCCACCCGGATACCCAGGACATCTACATTGCGGGCCTGACCTTCGGCAATGTCGTGGTCATGGTGCAGCCACCGCGCGGTTTCGGTGACAACCCGGTGGGTATCTACCACGACCCGGATCTGCCGCCGACGCACCATTATCTGGCTTGCTACCGCTTCCTGTCGCTGTCGCAGGCGCAGGGCGGTTTCGGCGCTGATGCCGTGGTTCACATGGGCAAGCACGGCAACCTGGAGTGGCTGCCGGGCAAGACCGTCGGCCTTTCCGCTTCTTGCGGCCCGGATGCTGCCATCGGCGAGCTGCCAATGATCTACCCCTTCTTGGTCAACGACCCGGGCGAAGGCACACAGGCCAAACGCCGTGCTCACGCCACGCTTGTCGACCACCTCATTCCGCCGATGGCCCGCGCCGAATCCTACGGCGACATCACCCGTCTGGAACAGCTTCTCGACGAGCACCAGAACATCTCCGCCATGGATCCGGCCAAGCTGCCGGCCATCCGCCAGGAGATTTGGACGCTGCTGACTGCCGCGAAGATGGACCGCGACCTCGGCTGGGACGAGCGCCCGGACGAGGAGGTCTTCGATGACATGCTCATGCATGTCGACGGCTGGCTCTGCGAGATTAAGGATGTCGCCATCCGCGGTGGCCTCCACGTGCTCAGCCAGGCCCCGGAAGACGAATCCCTGATCGGCACTGTGACCACCATGTTGCGCGCCCGCCAGCTGTGGGGCGGCAAGCAGACCCTGCCGGGCCTGCGCGAAGCTCTCGGCCTGGCCGAGGACGGCACCGATGAACGCCACGCTGTGGACTCTATCGATGCACTGGCTACGGCACTGGTAACCGCCGTGGTGAAGAATTCAGACCAACCAGTGGCACAGATCGCGGCTGATGTGCTCGGCTCCGAGGAATTTGTCGATATCGCGGCACCTAATGGCCTGGATCAGGTTGTCGAGCTACTGCAGTTCACCCGCGACGAAATTCTCCCGCGCCTGGCCGCTACCAGCGAGGAGATCCCGCGTATTCTTTCCGCTCTCGATGGCGAATTTGTTCCAGCTGGCCCCTCCGGTTCACCACTGCGTGGCCTGGTCAATGTACTGCCGACTGCCCGCAACTTCTACTCGGTTGACCCCAAGGCGGTGCCGTCGCGCCTGGCTTGGGAAACCGGTGTCAACCTCGCCGATGGCCTGATTGAACGCTACCGCGCCGACCACGGCGAGTACCCGAAGTCGGTTGGCTTGTCGGTATGGGGCACTTCCGCCATGCGTACCTCGGGCGATGACATCGCCGAGGTGCTCGCGTTGATTGGTGTGCATCCGGTGTGGGATGACGCATCTCGCCGTATTGTCGGCCTTGAGCCGATTCCGCTGGAGGAGCTGGGCCGACCGCGCATTGACGTGACCGTCCGTATTTCCGGCTTCTTCCGTGATGCGTTTCCGCATGTTATCGACCTTTTGGATGACGCGTTTCAGCTCGTCGTCAAGCTTGATGAATCCGATGAAGACAACTACGTGCGCGCCCATGCGAAGGCCGACCAGCAGGAGCGCCCGCGCCGTATCTTCGGTTCCAAGCCGGGCACCTATGGAGCTGGCCTGCTGCAACTTATCGATTCCGGTTCCTGGCGCGATGACGCGGACCTGGCGAAGGTCTACACAACCTGGGGCGGCTACGCCTATGGCCGCGGCGTCGACGGGGAAGAGGCCGCTGACGACATGAAGACGGCCTACCGCCGTATTCAGGTTGCCGCGAAGAATGCCGATACCCGTGAGCACGATATCGCCGACTCCGATGACTACTTCCAGTTCCACGGCGGCATGATCGCCACGGTCCGTGCACTGACGGGTTCCGCTCCAGAAGCGTATGTGGGAGATTCCACGCGCCCGGACGCCGTGCGCACCCGCACCCTGCACGAGGAGACGCGACGCGTCTTCCGTGCCCGCGTGGTCAACCCACGCTGGATGCAGGCAATGCGTAACCACGGCTACAAGGGTGCCTTCGAAATGGCCGCAACCGTCGACTACCTCTTCGGTTACGACGCGACGGCGCAGGTCATGGATGACTGGATGTACGAAACGCTTACCGACGAGTACGTTGCGAACCCGGAAAACCGCGAGTTCTTTGAACAGTCGAATCCGTGGGCTTTGCACGATATTTCCGAGCGCCTGATGGAGGCCGCCGAGCGCGGTATGTGGGAAAACCCCGACCAGGAACGCATGGATCTGCTGCGCCAGACCTACCTGGATACAGAGGGCGACTTGGAGGAGCGCGCTGACCGGTAGGCGAATGATAGGCGACCGCTAGTCGTCGTCTAACCGGCCGATAGCCGTAACCACTTGCTCATCTAGTGGCGGTTACACTGGGGAACTATGAGCAAGTGGTTCACAATTATTTACCTCATCGCCGAGATTGCGGCCTTTATCGCACTCGGTGAATGGATCGGCTACGGCTGGACCGTCCTATTGGTTTTGGGCCTGTTCATTGTGGGGTTGGTCTTCGCCGCCATCGAGTTCAAGCGCATCTACCAGAAGTTATTGCTGGATACTTCTCGTACTCTTACCGAGTACGGACAGAAGCATCCAGAGGAGGCAATCAAGCGCTCGGCAAAGGGCGCGGGACACTTTGTGGCTGACTCGGCAATTCTGTTGGTTGGCTCTTGGCTGATTGCCCTGCCGGGCGTCGTCACCACCGTTGTTGGTTTCCTCATGGTGCTACCGCCGACTCGCTGGCTGATTCGTAAGAGCGGATCGGTGGCGCTGCTCAACGGACTCCGCAACTTCAGTGACCGCAGCATGATGGTGGTCTCTCAGTACGGCATGAACCCCGGTGCTCCAGGAACTGGCGCTGGTGCTGGCGGTTTTTCGGGTTTCCCTGGATTCTCTGGTGGTTTCCCGGGTGCGGATGGCAAGGCTTTCCCACAGGATAAAATCGTCCCACCGGCACCGGACAACGCCTGGGATGATGACCAGGACGACAGCGACAAGCGCTAACTCAAAAACTCGCAAACGTAGAGAGTTCTCTTATACAAGTGCACACTAACCGCCAAGCGCGCTCCAGCGAGCACGGGAACGTCGCTCAGAAAGACGCTTCGAAAGACATTCTGGAGAATCCGAATCGCTGGCAGGCGCGCTTTCGCGCGCTTACCCCACTAAAGCAGCGCCTCGTTCTCGCCTTCATTGCAATCCTCGCTGGTGGATTGCAGTTCTTAAGCTATGCGCCCATGAGCTGGTGGTGGACGGCCTGGATCGGCCTCGCCCTGCTCATTTTTGCCTTCTTCTGCGCAGCCGATTGGAAATCCAGCGTAGTGGTGGGCTTCAGCTGGGCAACAGCGACGGCTCTTTTCTCACTGCCGTGGATCGGCTCCTTCGTCGGCATTGGCCCCTACGTGGCGCTCTCAATTGTGCTGGGACTGCTCGCAATTCCGGCGGCGCTTGCGATGTGGCTGATTGCCCAATCCAGTTTCCCCCTCGCGCTGAAGCTCCCTGGCATGGCCGCTGCGCTCGTGGCAGGGGAGGCGCTGCTAGCCCGCTGGCCTTTCGGAGGCTTCCCCTGGCTCCGCGTTGCCTGGGGGCAGGTCGACGGCCCGCTGGCCCCAGCAGTGGCAATCGGCAGCACTGCATTGGTCACTTTCCTCGCTGCTTGCGTTGGTGCGGGACTGGTCGCGCTCACGCTACGTTCCTATGCAACCTCCGCTGCGCTTTTGGTGGGAGCGTTATTCGTCGGCTGGGTTCTTCCTGCGTGGACCCAACCGCTGCCTGAGCCTACGGCCGCTGACAACACCCGTGTCGCGGTTATCCAGGGCAATGTTCCGCGCCTCGGTTTAGAGTTCAATGCCCAGCGCCGCGCAGTCCTGCAAAACCACGCCGATGCCACCAATGAGCTGGCACGACGTGTCCACCAAGGTAAGGAACAGCAACCGGATATCGTCATCTGGCCCGAAAACTCCTCCGATGTCAGCCCGTTTACGGATGGGGAAGCGGCACGCATTATCGAAAACGCCGCGATGAATATTGGCGCTCCCATCGTGGTCGGCACCTTTACCTACACCGATGGGGTGCAAAACACCATGGTGGTCTGGGATCCGCAGACCGGCCCCGGCGACCAGCACGAGAAAATCTATCTCCAGCCCTTCGGCGAAACCATGCCATTCCGCGAGCTACTGCGCCACTTTTCCGACATGGTCGCTCACGCCGGAGACATGACTCCGGGCAACGGCGATGCCGTGGTCACAACGCCAGGCACAGATGGTTTAAAGAAGGTCAATCTAGGCGTGGCCACCTGTTACGAAGTGGTCTTCGATGGCGCCTTCCGCAACGCGGTCAACCACGGCGCAACCATGCTGGCCACGCCCACAAATAACGCCACCTTCGGTTTCACCGACATGACCTACCAACAGCTGGCCATGAGCCGCATGCGAGCCATGGAGTTCCAACGCTCCACGGCCGTCGCCGCAACCAGCGGTGTGAGCGCGATTGTGGATGCGCACGGAGACGTCGTAAAGCAGAGCAAAATCTTCGAGCAGAAGGTACTCACTGAAACTCTGCCTCAGTACGCCCACCTGACTTTTGCAGCCCGCTTCGAGACGTGGATTGAAGGTCTACTGACCGCATTCGGTATTCTTTGTGTGGTTGGTGCCGTCCTGCGTCGCCGTGGCGGAGATGCCAGGGCAGGCGCAGATGAAGTTGATGGCCGGGATACTGAGCAGAACATGCACTAAGGAGAATCACGAGTGACTGCCCTAAATGAGTCGACGCTGGTTGTCATTCCCACTTTCAACGAGCGGGAAAACCTGCCGGGCGTGATTGCACGCCTGCGCGCAGCGGAGCCTCGCGTCGACATTTTGGTTGTCGATGACTCTTCACCAGACGGCACCGGTGAGCTCGCCGATGAAATCGCTGCCGCTGACAAGTCGGACAACGGCGAAGAACACATCTACGTCCTGCACCGCGAGGGCAAGGGCGGTCTCTGGGGTGCGTACCGCGCGGGCTTCGCTTGGGGTCTCGAGCGCGACTACGAGGTTCTCTGCGAGATGGATGCCGACGGCTCCCACGCACCAGAGCAGTTCCATCTGCTGCTGGAGAAGCTCGAGGACGGTGCCGATGTCGTCATCGGTTCCCGCTACATTCCGGGCGGCAAGACCGTCAACTGGCCAATGAGCCGTCAGGTTCTCTCCCGCGGCGGCAACCTCTACATCTCGCTGGCGCTCGGCGCGGGCATCTCGGATATCACCGCTGGCTACCGTGCTTATCGACGGGAAGTTCTCGAAACCCTCGATCTCGAGAACATTGGCAAGGCTGCGTACCTGTTCCAGACCGAGCTCGCCTTTGAGGCTGTACAGGCTGGCTTCTTGGTGGAAGAGGTTCCGATCACTTTTACTGAGCGCGAGTACGGCGAGTCCAAGATGGATGGCAGCTTTGTGAAGCAGTCACTGCTGCAGGTCACCAAGTGGGGATTCAAGCACCGCTCGCAGCAGGTAAAAAACCTGGGGTCGGAGATTGGTCGCCTGGCTGGTCACGAGTTTAAGCAGCGATTCCGCAAGTAGGGCTAGGGCAGCCCCAAAGATTGCGGCCTTCCCGTGTGGAGACGGCGTGCCTGTATGAATGGGGGCTGCAAATGTGAAACTGTCTTAGTTTATGACAGTTTCAAGCCATTTTTCAGGCCATTTTTGTCATAAACGCAGTCAGTAACTCGGTTCGGCCCGCCGCAGCCAGGCACCAACGAAAAACGGGCCCGAATAAGGAGCAAGACCTTATCCGGATCCGAATTTCAGTGTTTGATTGACGGCTACAAAGCTCTAAAGCTCACTAGCGCAAGCCAGCTCAAACCTTAAGCGTTCTTCTCTGCTTCTTCGGCTTCCTTCTGAGCCTTCAGCAGGCGAGCGGCGTTACGACGACGCTTGCGCAGCAAGTCAACACGCTCATCCAGCAGCACGTCGAGCTCCTCGATGGAGCGGCGCTCACGGAGCATGTCCCAGTGAGTCCTCGGCGGCTTCACCGGCTTGGCTTCAGTGCCTTCGCCTTCAACCAGCTCACCAATCTGGCCATTCTTGCACAGCCATTCACCTGGAATTTCCGCGTCATCCGCGAATGGGACCTCGAAGATCTCACCGGATTCAGTGCGGTAGCGGACCATCATTCGCGGCGCGAGGTCATGATCGCGATCGGTCTCATACGAAACGGCGCCCATGCGACTGCCACGAAGAACTCGATCTGCCATGTGGAACGTGCCCCCTTTGGTAGAAATACTAGACCACACATTATAACGCCTTAATCTGTATTCATGCCATAATTGACTTCTGTGTCAGATCAAAAGCCGAGCACAACTACCGCCAATTGCCAGTGGTGTGGCCGCGAAATGGAGGTCGCTATCCGCGGTCGCCGTCGCAAGTTCTGCAGCCAAGCCTGCCGGCAGCGCGCGTATGAAAAACGCACCGGCGTAGCAAAAGGCGCCTCCAGGCCGATTGCCGAGCGAATCAATTCGGATCTCACACTGAAGACCGCCACCGATGCCACGAGCAGGCCGGCGGGCGATGACGTCGTAAAGCGAATAGGGGACGGGCTCTTCGAAGTACGTTGTCTCGCCGAAGACTTGCGCACCGCGCTTGACGACGGCATGGAGACCGCCGTCCTGCAGGAGATTACGCAGGAATTGATTATGAAAACGCGTGAGGTGGAACGGTTTATCCCATAGCGGATTAAAAGGATAGGATGAGCACTATGAATTCTGGTGTCCGTAAGTCAATTATTACTTTGATAGCCGTTGCAGTTGTTGCGCTCGCAATTGTTATTGTGGGGCCAGTTTTGTATCGCGTTTTCACGCATGAAGGGGTGCGTACAGGAGATTTCGAGGCCACGGAGCTGCCTGCAGCAACGACTGATGCGAATGGCACCTGGAAGATTGTCGGTGGCGATAACTCACAGAACACCTCCGTTGGTTTTACTTTTAACGAGGTACTGCCGGGCAGCAGGCGGACGACGTCCGGTTCCACTCACGATGTCACCGGTGAGCTGAAGGTTGCTGACAACAATCTTGAGGACGCATCCGTTGTTGTTGACATGGCAACTCTGACTAGCGATATTGAACGTCGTGACATCAATGTCCGCAACAATATCTTCAGTGTTGATCAGTACCCAGAAGCTAAGTTTGAGCTTGCAGAACCACTCGATATTTCGAGCATTCCAGATAACGGCCAGTGGGCGAATATCGAGATTCCGGGACGCCTGACCATCCGCGGTGTCACCAATGATGTCACCGTACCAATGAAGGCCGCTCGTACCGAAAACTTGGTTTTGTTGTCGGGCACTTTGCCAATCAACCGCCTGGATTACAACGTGCGCCTGCCACAGTTTGTAGCTGCATCCATCGAGGAGAACGGCGAACTCAATCTGCGCATTGTCGCAGAGAAGCAGGACGCGTAGGACGCGTAGGTTTCGCGGCTGGCAGACACAGCCATCTAAAGAGAATCGCAGTAGCGTTAATCCAAAGAGACTTCTAGCCAGCGAAAATACACCTCGATTCGTCACTGTGACGAAATAAAGCCATTTAGTCACACACCACAGAAGTCCTGCCAAAAACAATTTTGGTAGGCCAGTTGGGAGTCGCAACGATATGAACACCTACGAAGCAATGTTGCTCGCACGAAAGGTGCGAATGGTACTTCTGATTATCTTCATTGCATTCGTGGCCTACAAGGGCGTGTGGTGGCTCGTGGCTGTCGGCATACTCCTGATTGGCATGACGCTATGGCAGAACAAGCGACTGCGGGAAGAGATTGCCGTCCGCAACGCGGATGAGCTTGCAGCGAACGCCAAGGACAATGAGCAATAAACCCGACGGCATGGATCAAGCGCCAAGGTAGAACACAGCAGCAGAAAAGGCGGCGGCGGAAAAAGCGGCAGCCCTGGAAATTCAGAAACCCCCAGGGCTAACCCCTTTCAATATTTGTCCGATAATATACATTATGACATTTTGCCCTTAGGATCCCGTCCTCCCCATTACCGCCGATGCGCCATTACCGTCAGGTCTAAGGAATTTTTAGTAAGATTTCTCGCATGCCTGAACTCTCAGACACATCCAGCAGCTCAGACAGACCCAATGCGTCCGACACATCAGATAGCTCTGGCTCGTCCGACGACCCAGAGCCTCGCGCCAACGTTGACGGGCTCTCTGTAGCCGCAGTAAGCGCAATCACCGCAGCAACCGCCGCAGCATCCCCAGCGAACGCCGCAGCATCCCCAGCGAACGCAGCGAACACTTCAGGTGATGCCGCGTGATTGTATCCGCACTCATCGTCTTAGCGGTCTTTCTATTCCTCGTTTTCGCCAACGCAATTTTCGTTGCTGTCGAGTTTTCCTACCTCACGGTTAATAGAAACGACGTCAAGAACGCCGCAAACGCCGGCTCAAGGTCCGCATATTTAGTAGACCGTGCTCTATCACGCACCTCTACTAACCTCTCCGGCGCACAGCTGGGAATTACGGTCACCAGCCTCGTCGCTGGTTTCCTGACCGGGCCTTCCCTCGGCGTCCTCCTCGAAGCCGCATTTGGTGGCACAAGCATCTCTCCCGCCACCGTCACTGCAATCAGCACTACGGGCGCTTTCATTATCGCGACCTTCACTCAAATGGTCTTTGGCGAACTCGTCCCCAAAAACTGGGCCATCGCCGAGCCCACTAAAGTCGCAAACCTCGTGGTCAGACCACAGAATGCCTTCATGTTCGCATTCGGCTGGCTGGTCTGGCTACTTAACAGCGCGGCTAATTGGGTGTTAAAACGGCTCGGCTTTTCCCCTGAGGAAGAGGTTGCCAGTGCCAGGACCGCGGAGGAACTCCGTGCCGTCGTCACGCGCTCTAGCGATGAAGGAAAGATTAACCCGCAGACCGCCGAGTTGGTGGCGCGATCGATTGAGTTCGGCGAGCGCACGGCGGCTGATGTGATGACGCCACGCACGCAGATTATCTTTATCGAAAATCAGAGCGTCGCAGAGATGCTGACGGTCGTCGCAGATTCTGGACATGCACGCTTCCCCGTCGTTGGCAATAGCGTCGACGACATTCGCGGCGTGGTGCATTACACCGACCTGCTCAGCGTGCCACACGCACAACGCTTGACGACGTCGGCTGCGAGCCTGGCCAAAGATGTACTCGTGGTAAACGACTCGACCACACTTGATCCGCTGATGCGTCAACTGCGTGAGGATGCATACCAGTTCGCGGTGGTTGTCGATGAGTACGGCGGCACGGACGGCATTGTGACGTTGGAGGATCTCGTCGAGGAAATCGTCGGTGAAATTGACGATGAACAGGACGATCGTTCGTTGCTCTACAGCCGGATTAGCCCCAATACGGTGATTGTTTCCGGTCTCATGCGCCCTGATGAGTTGGGAGAGATCCTAAACCTGGTCCTGCCGGAGGGCGAAGAATCCGACACTATTGGTGGATTTATCACCGAACGCTTGGATCGCATGCCTCGCTTCGGCGACACGATTACGGTCGAAGCCACCGACCACGAAAACCTCGATGAGGAGAACTTGCCTACCACCGCTGAAGTTGCTTTTCGAGTCGAGCGCATGGCGCGTCACCGCGTTGGCCGTATTCGTGTCCAGGTGGACCTCGCCGGCAACAAGGTCACGCGCACGGATGAAGGCGCTGACCAGGACGGCACCAGTCACAACCACGTCGAGCACAACAGCGAAAAGGAGGGCTAGAACATGCCACTACTTACTCTTATTTTGCTGTTGGCCCTCAATGCCTGGTTTGTCGCCGCTGAATTTGCGATGGTCTCGGCTCGCCGCGATCAAATTGAACCGGATGCCGTCAGCGGCTCTACCAGCGCAAAGTACGCGCTGCGCGGTATCGAAAACGTGTCGGTCTCCCTGGCGGCAACACAGCTGGGCATTACCGCCTGTTCCCTGCTCATCGGTGCCGTCGGCGAGCCTGCGATTGCGCACTTCTTCGAGCCCTACATGACAGCGCTGGGACTCCCCGCGGGCACCGCCCACGTGGTTGCGCTGGCGTTGGCGCTGCTGATTGTCACTTTCTTACACATGGTTGTCGGCGAAATGGTGCCGAAGAACATCGCTATTGCGGCTCCCAGCCCGACGGCGAAGTTCGTGGCTATTCCGCTGTATGTGATTGTGCGGGTGCTCAATCCGGTTATCTGGGCGATGAATACGACGGCGAACATCGTGGTTCGCAAGGTTCTTCGCGCCACTCCGAAGGACGAGGTCGATTCCTCCTTCACCGCTAGTCAGGTGCAGGATTTCGTCGCCGAGTCCGGGCGTCAGGGCCTTCTCGACAATGACGAGCTCGCGCTCCTCCACAAAGCTCTCGGCTTCGAGCATCTCACCGCCGCGGATGTCACTATGCAACTCGACACCCTCGTCACCATTGGCTCCGACGCCACCGTCGCCGACATCGAAGAGCTCAGCGCACGCACGCGCTTTTCCCGCTTCCCCATCACCGATGCCGACAGCAGCTTCATCGGCTACCTTCATGTCAAGGATTTGCTCTCGCTTGACGACGGTCACCGCGACCGACCCTTCCCGCGGAATCTGATTCGCACCTTTGCAAGCGTCAGCCCGGATGCCAAGCTCCAGACGGTCATGCGGCTGATGCAGCGCGAGCAGGCTCACTTCGCCTTGGTGACGGAGGAAAATAGTACTTCGGAGAGCTCTGTCAACGGAATCGTTGCGCTGGAGGACGTACTAGAAGAGCTCGTCGGCGAAGTCCGCCAGGCAACAGCCTAGCGAGTGCGCCGACGAGCCCCGTCGATTCCAGCTGGTTACTTGCTGCTGAAAGCTAGTTAGCTAATTACTTCAGTGCAGCCAGTGCGGAGTCGTAGTCCGGCTCCGTGGTGATCTCATCGACCAGCTGGTTGTAAATGACCTTGCCCTCTTCGTCAGTGACGACTACGGCACGAGCAAGCAGGCCAGCGAGCGGGCCATCCTGCTGGACAACACCGAAGGCTTCGCCGAAGCCGTGGCGGAAGTCCGAGGCAACCTCAACGTTGTCCAGGCCTTCTGCAGCGCAGAAGCGGCCGAGAGCGAACGGCAGGTCACGCGAAACATTAACCACGACGGTGTTGTCCAGCCCAGCAGCGTCCTCGTTGAAGTGACGCACCGAAGCTGCACAAACACCGGTGTCTACCGACGGGAAGATGTTGTAGACGACCTTCTTACCAGCGAAGGTCTCGTTGGTGACCTCCCCGAGGTCGCCACCGGTGAGGGTAAACTCCGGAGCCTTGTTGCCCACCTCGGGCAGGTCTCCGGAAAGCTGGACTGGGTTGGACTGAAATGCGGTTTGTGTCATAGCGCCCTTTTTACCGCCTTTCGTCCGGATCCTCCAGGCTGTTTTCTGGAAATCAGTAGAATCGTGACAGAAATGAAATTCCGGGCCGCAGTATCTTGAGCAATCTTGCGTACCTTGCGGTCCGGGCCACGCTATTCAAGCGGGCCCCACGTTTAAACTCCGAGGAAAGGCAGCCATGAGTTTGATTACCGCAATTGTGTCCATCGATGTCGAAGCTGACAAGATTCCGGAGGCCGCCGAGACCATCGTCGAGATCGACGGCGTGACTGAGGTCTACTCCGTTACTGGTGACTGGGACTTGGTCGTCGTGGTGCGCGCAACTAATCACGATGATTTGGCGGAAATCATTCCAAATCTCATCAGCAAGGTCGACGGTGTTATTCGCACCCAGACTCAGCTGGCTTTCCGCACCTACTCTCAGCACGACCTGGAAAGTGCATTCTCCATCGGGCTGGAGTAGGCGCGGTTTCTTCCACCGAGCCGTGCGGTATGCGGGAGCTACTTAACCACTTCCGCCATCGCGCGGCCTGCCTGGCGGCCACTGAAAATACAGCCGCCCAGGAATGTACCTTCCAGCGCGTTGTTGCCGTGGACGCCGCCGCCACCGAAGCCAGAGGCCTCGCCTGCGGCGTAGAGCCCCTCGAAGGGTGTTCCGTCCGGGTGCAAGCACTGGCCGTCGAGGGTGGTCTCGATGCCACCGAGCGTCTTGCGGGTCAGCATGCGCAGACGAATAGCAATCAGTGGGCCGTTCTTCGGATCCAAAATCGGTGATGGCGGCACGGAGCGGATGATCTTGTCCCCGAGGAAGTTCCGGGCCACGTTGACGTAATTGACCTGGTAGTCCTTAGAGAAGGGATTACCGGTCTGCATGTCGCGCTGACGAATCTGTTCCTCGAGCTTCTCCAGGTCAATCTTCGGCGCTGCGGCTCCGGACTCCCCGCCCGAGCTCGCCTCCACAATCTCGTTCATCCCCTCGACCAGCTTTGGCAGGTCGTCGGCAACCACCCAGTCTTCGCCGTTATCCATGAATGCCTGAATCGGTGCGGCAACACCAGAGGTCACCTTGCCAATCAGCTTCTTGATCTCCTTGTCGGTCAGATCCGGATTCTGTTCTGAGCCAGAGAAAATGAACTCCTTGGCCACGATGTTCTTATTCAGCACAAACCAGGAGTAAGAGTGTCCGGTAGCCAGAATGTGCTTCATCGTGCCGACAGTATCTGCACCCGGAATATATGGCGCTGGCAGGCGATTTCCTTCTGCGTCAAACCACATGGCCGACGGCCCCGGGATGATACGGATACCGTGATTCGGCCACACGGGATTCCAGTTCTTCATGCCCTCGGTGTAATGCCACATGCGGTCACGGTTGACGAGGTTTGCGCCGGCCTGCTCTGCAATCTCGATACCACGGCCGTCAACATGCTCTGGCACACCGCAGACCATGTCCTTCGGCATCTCGCCCAGGCGCTCGGTCGGCCAGCACTTACGCACGGCTTCCAGGTTGCCGCCAACACCGCCCGTCGCAATGCACACGGCCGACCCGAGGATCTCAAAGTCCTCCCCTGTTTCCTCACGTGACGACGCCACTCCTCGCTCTAAAGATTCACAGGGAACCAGAATCTTGCCACGCACGCCGACGGCGCGGCCATCTTCGACAATCACCTCGTCAACGCGGTGGCGATGGCAGTATTCCACCAGCCCCTTCTTCGCAGCTTCAGCGACCGGCTCTGCGAATACGCGGACGATTTCGGGGCCTGTGCCCCAGGTGAGGTGGAATCGGGGTACCGAGTTACCGTGACCGTCGGCACGCCCTTCACCGCGCTCAGCCCACCCGACGACAGGCAGGAACTTCACGCCGAGATTGCGGAGGTAGTCACGCTTCTCCCCTGCCGCGAAGTTCAGGTAGGCCTTGGCCCACTTGCGTCCCCAGTTGTCTTCCTCGCGGTCGAACTGCGCGGAGTTGAACCAGTCAGCTTCAGCGAGCTCGCGGTTGTCCTTGACTCCGAGGCGGCGCTGCTCTGGCGAGTCGACGAGAAAGATTCCTCCCAGCGACCAGAAAGCCTGTCCGCCGAGGTTGTTGGCATTCTCCTGATCGACAAGGATGACCTTCTTGCCGGCCTGCGTGGCCTCATACGTCGCGACCAATCCGGCAAGTCCGGCGCCGACGACAACAATGTCTGCAGTACGTGTGGTGCTCTGTGCGTTCATAGTTTCGTTTTTAGACCCTAAACATCACCTTTGAGGTGGTTTTGCCTAAAAACGTGATTTATTTTTACAGGCATTATTTATCTGGCGAATTTCCAACGCGCCCGGAGCCGCCCACTGCTAGTGAGGCCTGCGTGGCGCATGCACGAGCTCGACCTGTACGAGCGTGACTTTCTCTGCGCGCACGAGCGCTTCAAACAGCGACAGATAGTAATTCCACATCCTCCGGAACACTCTGTCGTAGCCGATACCAGCGGCTTCGCGCGCATGCGCCGCAAAGAAATCTCGCTGGAGCTGCAAGGTCGTCGCGAAGTGCGCCGGAATGTACTCTTCCGCCGCGATGCGCAGGCCGGTTTCCCGGTCCACCATCTTGCGCAGCTCTTCCATGGTGAAAAGCTGCAGCTGCGGCCACACATAAGCGCGTACGAGGTCCAAGCTGCGCTCGGCGAGCGCATCGAATTTGTCCGTCGCTACCACCATTTGGACGACGATGGTGCCGCGGTCGACAAGCAGACGCTCGGCGCTCTTCAGCCAGCGCAGCGCACCTGCACGACCGAAGGTCTCCAGACGCCCGACGTTGATAACCGCCTCGAAGTCGGACTCGAATTCGCGTGGCGACGGAATGTTGCGATCCATCTGGATCACATCGACCGCGCCGCGCAATCCGGCTTTTTCCACCCGTTCCAGCACCGTTTCGGTGTGGTCATCAGAGACGGTAATAACCTCCGCGCCCGCTCCTCTTTCTGCAGCCCGAAGGGAAATTTCTCCGCCTGCCGACGGCCATTCGGCGACACGGTCTCCGGCCCGGACTCGAGCAAGATCGAGGATGTGCTCAATATTGCGCACCTGGGCATGCAGAAAATCGGCACGCGCGACGGATTTCGGGGCATCGACATAAGTCACGTCAACTGACCAGTGCGAGGGAACCCCACCCTTGCCAGCACCACGGGCATAGTTTTGAATCTGTTCCCGCGACGAGGTTCGCACTCCGGAGGCGAACAGGCCGGAACCGCCCATCAGCAATTCGCCGGAATAGAGCTCGAGCAATGAGGTCGGCAACTCTCCCGCCATATCTGGCCCATCGAGACGCGGACGTGAACGCGCGACTTTCATCAGACCACGTGCCAGCGGCCCCAACGAAGCAATATCAAGCTCGGCGCTGAGCAGTCGGCTGAGAAGCTCTGGCAAATCATCACTGGACCATTCGCCCGCGAGATAGGCCTCCCCCAATCCGAGCCATTCTGAATCAGCTAGTCGAGAATAGAAAACAGGATCAATGACGCTGAAAACGACTGGACAAAACGATTCAGAACTAGTGGGAGATTCACTGCCGCCGCTAGAGCTGGCACCACCGACTCCGTCGATAGCCAAATCGGCGTCACCCGTCGACCGAGTAATGAAAGACTCCCCGACAAACTCACCGGATTCAACCAGTTCAATGCCGTTATCCTGGCAGAGTCGCTCAAAAGAGCGTTCCATCATTTCGGCACGTTTCGCTAGAAAACGCCCCTCTGGAATACGCGCAACCCGAGGCCATCGCTCTGCGTCAATTGCCTGCCGGCTTGCCGAATTCACCCTGCCCGAACCTCCTAACAATCGCGCCGCATAAAGGTACGAATAACGAACTGAGTTTGCTCTCGCAGCCTACCGCGCAGGGACCCAGAATAGGCGGTGGCGCACCGAGAGGATTACTATTGTGGCTTGCCGGCTAAAAGCCGAATCTAAAACTTCGAGAACTTTCAAGTCTGTGAGGAGAAAATACATGACCGAGACTCCGTACCGCCCGCACTCCGGACGCCCGCACGTGGTCGTCATCGGTTCGGGTTTCGGTGGCTTGTTCGCGGCGAAGAAGTTGCAGGGCGCCGAGGTCGACGTCACTCTCATCGACCGCACTAACCACCACCTGTTCCAGCCACTGCTCTACCAGGTAGCAACGGGCATCCTGTCCTCGGGCGAAATCGCTCCGTCCACTCGTACGATCTTCGACGGTGTTCAGAACGTTCGTGTTGTCAAGGGCGATGTCACCGACATCGACGTCGAAAAGCAGGTTGTGACTTCGGAACTGGGTCACCAGACTTCCAAGTGGGAATACGATCACCTCCTGGTTGCCGCTGGCGCTGGCCAGTCCTACTTCGGCAATGATCACTTTGCCGAGTTTGCTCCGGGCATGAAGAACATCGACGACGCACTCGAAATCCGTGCCCGCATCATCGGCGCGTTTGAGCGCGCCGAGCTGACCAACGATCCGGCTGAGCGCGAGCGCCTGCTGACCTTCGTTGTTGTCGGCGCTGGTCCGACCGGTGTTGAGCTTGCTGGCCAGCTGGCCGAGCTGGCTAACCGCACCCTCGCATCGTCCTACCGCAGCTACAACCCGCACGCTGCACGCGTCGTCCTGCTCGACGGCGCACCGCAGGTTCTGCCGCCGTTTGGCAAGCGTCTGGGCCGCAAGGCTCAGAAGTCCCTGGAGAAGATGGGCGTCATCGTCAAGCTGGGCGCGATGGTGACTGACGTCAATGAAGAGGGAGTCACCTACAAGAACATGAAGGATGGAACCGAGGAGTTCATCCCGTCGTTCTGCAAGATTTGGTCCGCCGGCGTGTCCGCTTCCCCGCTGGGCAAGATGATTGCCGAGCAGACTGGCGCCGAGACCGACCGCGCTGGCCGTGTCGTTGTCAACGAGGACATGACAGCTGGTGACTACAAGAACGTCTACGTCGTGGGCGACATGTCCAACCGCGAGAACCTGCCGGGTGTTGCTCAGGTTGCTATTCAGGGTGGCGAGTACGTCGCCGCCAACATTGCAGCTGAGGCCGACGGCCGCGATGTCGCAGAGCGTCAGCCGTTCGAGTACTTCGATAAGGGCTCCATGGCAACCGTCTCCCGCTTCTCCGCAGTGGTGAAGATGGGCAAGGTTGAGGTCACCGGCTTCATCGGCTGGATTCTGTGGCTGGCCGTCCACCTGATGTTCCTGGTGGGCTTCCGCAACCGCCTCGTCTCCTGCGTCAGCTGGGGCCTGAACGTCCTGGACCGCAACCGTTGGCAGATGGTTTCCACCCGCCAGCAGATGTACGCACGCAACGCCATCGACCGCCTGGCCGAGTTCAACAAGGACAAGGCTGAGCAGGATCTGCCGCTGGAGGTTCGCGACACTCGCCGCGAGCACCGCGCAAAAAGGAACAAGTAGTTAACTTGCAGGTGGCCAGATTAGAAAACAGCTAATCACGACAAGCCACCTGCGAGCTTCCTACCAGGCCCGTTACCACCTATAACGATTTGCTACAGCGGCTTGTCGAGTACCGCAATTCGTAGGTTGGTGCGGGCCAGCAGTTTTTCATCTGCCTTGCGGGTGTGCTCAATACGCCACAGTTGCATGGTGCGCCCCAGGTACTCTGGCTCCGCCGTGGTAACGATTACCTCGCCAGCTCGGGCGGAGCGGTAAAAATCGGTGTTGTTGTTCACACCGACGACCGGCTTCTTCGCACCGCAGGCAACGAAACCAGCAATAGAGCCAGCAGTCTCACCTAGCGAGCAATAAACACCGCCATTGGCTAGGCCCCACGGTTGCAGGTGGTCGGGCCCGACCTCGAGCTCCATCTGAATTCGCTCCGGCCCGACATGGACAAACTTCGTGCCCAGCAAGGTATCTAGACCGCCGATTCCGTTATCGCCCAAGGTGCTGTTAAAAACAGCCAGCTCCTCATCGCTCAGCGCTTCCTGGCTCGCCTTCGTCGCCAGTGTCATATAATCGCGCAGCGCCTTCCTCTTCGCCTGCTCGGCGGAAGAAGCTGCAGAGTTCGAGTCCTGTGAACTGCCATTATTCGCAATAGTCTCGTCAGTCATGCCAAACATTGTGCCAGCGCACGCCATCACTCGTGGCAGTTTCAACGTTAAAAGCAGTAACAATTTCTGAGTCCCAGATACAACGAACCCCGGCCAGGCTTTAAGATGGTGGGCATGACCGATAACAATGAACTCGCACAAATTGGTGTCGTCGGGCTCGCCGTCATGGGCTCGAATATCGCACGCAACTTCGCCCACAAGGGACACACCGTTGCCGTGTACAACCGCAGCCCGGAGAAAACTCGCACCCTCATCGCTGAACACGGTGATGAAGGCTCATTCATCCCGTCCGAGACCATTGAAGAGTTCGTCGCTTCGCTGGAGCGCCCGCGTCGCGCTCTGATCATGGTTCAGGCAGGTGCCGCTACTGATGCGGTCATCGATCAGCTTGCCGACGTGATGGAGCCCGGCGACATCATCATTGATGGCGGTAACTCTCTTTACACGGACACCATCCGTCGCGAGAAGGCTATTCGCGCCCGTGGCCTGCACTACGTTGGCACTGGTATTTCCGGTGGTGAAGAAGGTGCTCTGACTGGCCCATCCATTATGCCGGGTGGAACGAAAGAGTCCTACGAGTCCCTCGGCCCGCTGCTGGAGTCCATCTCCGCTCACGTTGATGGCGTTCCGTGCTGTACTCACATTTCCTCCGATGGCGCTGGCCACTTTGTAAAGATGGTCCACAACGGCATCGAGTACGCGGATATGCAGGTCATTGGCGAGGCCTACCACCTGCTGCGTGAGGCCGCTGGCCTCACCCCTGCCGAGATTGCAGATATCTTCCGCGAGTGGAATAAGGGCGACCTGGATTCCTACCTGGTCGAGATTACCGCTGAGGTTCTCTCTCAGGTCGATGAGAAGACAGGCAAGCCGCTGGTGGATGTCATCGTTGATGCTGCTGGTCAGAAGGGTACCGGCCGTTGGACGGTCAAGGCCGCTTTGGACTTGGGCATTCCAGTAACTGGTATTGGCGAGGCCGTGTTCGCTCGCGCCCTGTCGTCTTCCCTTGCTCAGCGTGAGGCTGCGCGCAACTTGCCGTCGGGAAGCCTGGCTAAGGCACCGGAAGATCGCGATGCTTTTGTGGAGCGCGTCCGTAAGGCGCTCTACGCTTCCAAGATCATTGCCTACTCGCAGGGCTTCGATGAGATTAACGCTGGTGCCAAGGAGTACGGCTGGGAGATTGACCGCGGTGCGCTGGCGACCATCTGGCGTGGTGGCTGCATCATCCGCGCACAGTTCCTGAACCGCATCAAGGAAGCGTACGACCGCAATCCGGAGCTGCCGGCGCTGGTACTCGACGAGTACTTCCGTGACCAGGTCACCGAGTGCCTCGACGCGTGGCGCGACGTTGTCGTCACTGCCGCACAGATGGGTATCCCGGCTCCGGTGTTCTCCTCTTCGCTGGCGTACTACGACGGCCTGCGTGCGGAGCGCCTGCCGGCAGCGCTGGTTCAGGGGCAGCGTGACTACTTCGGTGCGCACACTTACCAGCGTGTTGACCGCGAGGGGGCCTTCCACACCCTCTGGTCTGGCGACCGCTCCGAGATTGAAGCGTAGTCTTGAAGTCTGTCGCTTCACGCTCTTGAAGTTTAAAGGGGTCTGAGATGCCATTTCCCAAGAAGGCAAAGCCTGATCTTGTGCCACGAGTTCTTTCCATCGCCGGCACAGACCCAACAGGTGGTGCTGGGCTCCATGCCGATTTAAAATCAATCGCCGCCGCCGGTGGTTATGGCATGGGCGTGGTCACCGCTTTGGTATCTCAGAACACCGTGGGCGTTCGTGCCGTCCACACCCCACCTGTTGACTTCCTCGTCGAGCAGCTGGCTGCTGTGACTGAGGATGTCACCATCGACGCGGTGAAGATTGGCATGTTGGGTTCACGCGAACTCACGCAGGCCGTCACCAACTGGGTTCGGGAGACCAAGCCAGCCGTGGTTGTTCTCGATCCGGTTATGGTCGCCACCTCTGGCGACCGTCTGCTTGACGAAGATGCCATGGACGCAATGCGCGACTTGGTCGCGGAAGCCACCGTCATCACGCCGAATGTTCCCGAACTGGCATTGCTTGCCGACGCCCCGGAGGCCAGCGACTTCACTGAGCTGATTGAGCAGGCACTGGAGTTCGCGAGCAAAAACGATGTCATCGTGATTGCAAAGACTGGTCACTTAAGTGATGAGGAAGCCGGCAATGCCGTGGCCTTCCCCGATGGCCAGGTTTTCTTCAGCTCTTCTCCCCGCATTCACACTGAGAACACCCATGGCACGGGTTGTTCGCTGTCCGCAGCTCTTGCCACACGGATTGGTGGGGGCTCTGCGATTAATGATGCCCTGCGCTGGACTACACGCTGGCTCAGCGAGTCCATTCGTTTCGCGGATAACCTCAACGTCGGCCAGGGGCACGGCCCCATTGACCACGGCCACAGGGCTCGCCGCCTGGAAAAGGTCGCGCTTCGCCGAATGCAACCAGTGCATCTGAACTCCAGTTTTTACCCGGAGGCCATCGAAGGCACTGACACTGAGCAGCCGCCGAAGGAGCTGGAATCTTTCTTCGGCCACTCACTCCAGATTGCGCCGGCGGGCCCCTTTACTTCCCAGCTGTGGCAGGACATCGAGGACATCGTTGCCGAGATTGGCGGAACGTTCAGCGTCCCCACGATGCTCCGCGGCGACCTTTCCTCGGAAGAAACCAACTTCTTCGTAGCGCAAGAGGCCTGGTACTTGCACCAGGTTTTCCCAGTCCTGTCGCATCTGGCAACCAAAGCACCCTGCGCTAAGGAACAGGTTCTGTGGTCGTCACTCGCACAGGAAGCCCTGGTACGTGCGTTGGAATTGAGCAATAACGCGCTGGAAGAGACTTCTTCGGCGCTCGAGGACATCGAGCCGACAACCATCACACAGCTTTTGCTGGATGTGCATTCTTCCTGTAGCGCTTTCAATCCATATCGGGTCGCCGTAACCAGTATCGTCGCCGAAATGTGGATTGCAACCGAATTGACTCTGCAAGGAAAATCGCTGGTTGATGGGGATTCCGCGATCGCGAACTGGGTGGAGGTGTATTCCGACCCCGAGTATGTTGACAGTGTTCAGCAGGCTCTCGAGGTTCTTGAAGAGAATATGTCCACGGCCAGCGATGCGGAGCTCAAATCTATCCGCAACATCTTCCGTCGAGCCGCTGTGCTTGAGCGCGAGGCCTATGCGCAACCGGGTCGCGGTTGGTAAATCTCATGGGCTGGTAGTTTTCCAGTTCACCGGACGTGCCTATTGCATGGCAGTCCGTGGATAGCGGTATTCTAACAAGCATGCCCCCTCCTGCTGAGTCCAGTGATTTCAGACAGTTGGGCACGCCGGAAGCAATTGTGAGTATTCTGCGTGCCCAGCACATAACTTCGCCCACCGCCGTGCAGGTGGCGACTTTGCCAGATGCTTTCGCTGGCAAGGACGTTCTTGCACAGGCACCCACAGGCTCGGGCAAAACGCTCGCATTCGGCATTCCGCTGGTCGCGTTACTCAATAACGCCTCTCCAGCGCTTCCCGGCTACCCGCGCGCGCTCATTATTTCGCCAACGCGCGAACTCGCAGATCAGATTGCTGATGTCCTCGCTGACATCGGTGCCGCTGCAGGTCTGCGTGTCTTGAGCTTGGTCGGCGGTGATTCCGTGGCCAAGCAGCAGACTCTGCTCGCGGCACCAGTCGATATCGCTGTGGTCACACCGGGTCGCGCACACGATTTGCGCCGCCGCGGTCTACTCAGCCTTGAGCACGTCCTCGCTGTCGTCGTCGACGAAGCGGACATGCTCGCTGACATGGGCTTTCTGCCCGATGTTCTGGGCCTGGTCCGTGCGTGCCCGAAGTCGGCACAACGCATGGTCTTTTCCGCCACGATTAACGACGACGCCGCGGGGCTTATCCGCGATCGTCGCGCAAGTAGCACTGAAGTTGCGAAGCACAAGGTCACTGCCTCCCGGTTGACCATGCGCAATATGCGGCATCTGTTACTTCGGGTGGAGGACAACAACGAAGCCGACGAAGTGGTCGCCTGGATTGCCTCCCGCAAGGATCAGTGCGTCATCTTCGCCAACTCTAAGGCGCGTGTCGTGCAGCTGGCTAAGTTTCTACAGTTCTATGACATCAAGTTAGGCTTCCTCCACGGCGATCGCGGCCAGGCAACTCGCCGCGCAGTCCTCAAGGCCTTTGCCGACGGTGAAATCAACGTCCTCGTCACCACGGATGTGGCCGCTCGTGGCATTGATATCGATGCTCTTGACTTGGTTGTGCACGCGGATCCGCCAAGGGATTCCGCGACGTATATTCACCGCTCGGGTCGGACGGCTCGTGCAGGTGCTTCCGGCACGGTAGCGATGATTGTGCGTGACCGCCAGGTTGATCAGGCCCGCGAACTGCTGTCAGGGGCCGGCGTTGAAGCTGAAGAGCTGCGTGCCGCTCCGGGACTGCCGCGATTTGTCAAGGAACTGGGCGCACGACGTCCGCGCCGGGCTCGTCAAGATCAGAGCCAATCGGCAGGCGGTGCTAGTGGTGCCGGTTACCGCGGGCGCGGCGGTCCGTCGGCAAGCGGAAAGAATCGTGCTGGCGGTCGCGTACACCGCCCCAAGCGAGGGAAAAAGAAGAAGAGATAATCAGTGGATATTGTTCTCAATATTGTCGCGGTTGTCGGATTTATCGCGCTAACCGCTGGCACCGGCCTCTTTGTGGCGTTTGAATTCGCGCTGACGGGACTGGAGCGGTCTACGATTGACGCCGACCGCGCCCGTTCAGCGGATGCGCCTGCTGAGGCCGTTCACAAGGCGCATAATCGACTGTCCTTCCACCTCTCCGGTGCACAGCTGGGCATTACGTTGACCACGCTGGCAACTGGTTTCCTCGCGGAACCGGTGCTGGCGCAGTACTTCACGCCGATGTTGCATTGGATGGGGCTCAGCGAGTCTGCAGCGGGACCGACCGCGCTGATTCTTGCGCTCATTGTGGCCACGATGTTGTCGATGGTCTACGGCGAATTGGTGCCAAAGAATGTCGCGATTACAGAGCCGCTGGCAGTAGCGCGAGTTACGGCTCGTCCGGTGATGGCGTTTAACTGGGTGTTCCACTACTTCATCCATTCGCTGAATGCCACGGCGAACTGGCTGGTGCGCAAGCTCGGTATTGAACCGGCGGATGAGCTGGCTTCGGCGCGTTCCCCGCAGGAGCTGGAAGCACTGGTGCGCAATTCTGCGGAGCAGGGTGCATTGGATGAGTCGAAGGCCGCTGTACTCGAGTCGTCGTTACGCTTTGGCGAAACGACGGCGGAGGATCTAATGACGCCGCGGTCGACGATCACCTCCCTCGATGTCGATGACACGGCGCTGGATCTGCTGGCTGTCGCTATCGAATCGGGGCATTCCCGCTTCCCCATTACTGACGGGGACCTCGATGCCACTGTCGGTGTTGTCCACGTCAAGGACGCATTTGCGGTGCCTGCGGCGAAGCGCTCAACCACCACCATGCGGGAGATTGCACGGCCTGTGCCGACGCTGCCGCAGTCGCTGGACGGCGATGCCGTACTGGAGGCCGTGCGTTCGGCCGGTTCGCAGATTGCGCTGGTCGCGGACGAGTACGGCGGTATCGCCGGCATTGTCACCATCGAGGATGTCGTCGAGGAAATTCTTGGCGAGGTCTGGGATGAGTACGACGACAAGGAGTCCGAGCAGGAAGTCAAACGCGCGATCGAAGGGTGGAACTGCTCTGGCCTGGTGCGTACCGACGAGCTGCCGACCAAGGTCGGATACTTCGCCCCAGAAGGTAGCTTCGAAACGCTCGGTGGCTTGATTATGTTTGCGCTCGGTCGCATCCCGGAGGTCGGTGACGTCGTTCTGCTGCCAGAGACCGAACGCGATTTCATGGACGAGTTCGAATCGGGTATCGCCGGACGCTGGTACGCCCGCATTCTGGCGATGGATGACCGCCGCGTGGACCGTGCCATTTTGATTCCTGTGACCAACGAGCGCGCTAAGGAGATGTTCAACCTATGAGTGACTGGTTTGGAATCCTCCTGACTTTCTTCTTGTTGTTGGTCAACGCGTTTTTCGTGGGCGCGGAGTTCTCACTTATTGCTGCGCGCCGTGACCGTTTGGAAGCGCTGCTGGCTCAGGGAAAGAAGCGCGCACGCACAGTTATCAATGCTTCTGAGCACCTGTCGATGATGCTCGCCGCCGCACAGCTGGGCATCACCATTGCCTCGCTACTGCTGGGTAAGGTCTCTGAACCGGCGCTGGCACATCTGCTGGAAGCTCCTTTCCACGCCATGGGTATTCCGGAGTCGCTGCTGCACCCGCTGAGCTTTGCCATCGCATTGATGCTGGTGTCAGTGCTGCACATCATGCTCGGTGAGATGGTGCCGAAGAATATCGCGCTGGCAGGACCGGAAACGATGGCCATGCTGCTTATTCCTGTTCACATGGTCTTCTACCGCTTGACCAAGCCGCTGTTGCTGCTGTTTAACTGGATGGCTCGCCATACGCTTAAGCTGTTCGGCATTGAGCAGCGCGATGAGCTCGACACCACTGTCGATTCCACTGAGTTGGCATCGATGATTGCGGAGTCTCGTCAAGAGGGGCTCCTTGACAGTGAGGAGCACGTCCGCCTTCGTCGCACGCTGGCTTCGGCCACGCGCACCATTGAGGAGGTGCTGATTCCGCATGAGCAGATTCGGTGCCTCCCCACCGCACCGACTGTGGGCGATCTAGAGACGGCGGTCACCGAAACTGGTTTCTCCCGGTTCCCCGTCGCTGCGGCCAACAATGAGCCCAACGAGTACCGCGGCTATGTTCACGTGAAAGATGTCCTCGACCGCGTCATGGATCCTGCCTCCGGCCCAGAGACAGCCATCCCCGATGACGAGATTCGCCCGATGATCGAGATTCCGATCGATGCCACGCTGGATGAGGGATTGCGCATCATGCGCCGCTACAGCGCCCACATGGCAGTGGCTGTACGCGCTCGCATGCCAAAGCCGCACCTGCGCGCAAACGCCCCGGCAAGCATCGCTCCGAAGACCGGTGCTTTCTCCGGCGCGGAGCAGATCGGCATCGTGGCTCTGGAGGACCTCATTGAGGAGCAGGTCGGTGTCGTGCGCGACTGGACCCACGAGGTCTCCCCGCGTCGCAGCGGTGCGCCAAAGCAGCACTCGACCGTGAACCAGCCCCGGACCCGACCGAGCACCACGCAGGGACGACAGCAGTGACACCTACGCCCGATTCGTCTTTCGATTGGCGTGAAGCCAAAGCAAGGCATATCGCCCGCGTCGATGTCCTGACCCGCGACCACCTGTCCCGTCGCAGTCGCGGCCAGCGCCACCCGGTCTGGGACTTCATCTTCGAGTACTACCCCGTTAAACCCGGCCAACTCCGCCGCTGGTCACCGGGCATCGGCGTAGATCTTCCCGGTGCGACGGCCAAGGACATCAGTCACCTGAAGTTCTTTACCCTCGACACGGGCAGCGCTACCGACAGTCCCTCCAGCAAGGACCCCACCGATACCGCCTCGGGGACGGCGCGCATGGATGTTTCGGCGTACGTCGATAAGCGAGGTACGACGGTGGCGTACATCGGCAATCTGTTGCGTTCGACGCGCGCGAATCCGGCGCACTTTGACTGCTTTGGCCTGCATGAATGGGCGATGGTGTATCGCCAGCCCGAGCATCGTCACCCGGAGCCCCTGCGGCTGGGTCAGGCAGGCACGGACGAGGTCGTCGAGGCCCACACGGTTCGGTGTACGCACTTCGATGCCTTCCGTTTCTTCACGCCCGACGCCGTGCCGCTCAACGAGTTTGCCCCGACGCGCGAGACGCAGCCGCACTGTGAGCAGATGGGTTGTCTGCACGCCAACATGGACTTGTATAAATGGGCGACCAAGCTCGGCGAGGCGGTCCCCGGCGACCTGTGGCTGGATACTTTCGAGCTCGCGTGCAGTGCCCGTGAGTTGGATATGCGCGCCGCTCCCTACGATCTGAGGGATTGGGGTTTTGCGCCTATTCGCATCGAAACGCCCGAAGGCAAGGCCGAGTACGTCCGCCGCCAGCGTGAGCTCAGCGCGCGTGCCGATGTTCTGCGCGGCCGTCTTCTCGAAGTGGTAGATGTCGCCTTGTCCACGCAGTAAAGTTGGCAGGAGTTACGTGCGCGTTTGTGCTTTACGACGAGGTCTGCTGCGAGTCGACAGTGCCGAGCACACTCAGCATAGAAAGGGCTAGAACGACATGGGACGACACGCCTCGGGTGAGAACAACTATCGAGTGGCTAAGGGGCCTTTTATCGCCGTCTTGGTCGTAATTGTTCTGGTGGCTGCGGTTTTTGCCTGGGTTAATCTGCGCAAGAGCAACGATTCGTCGATTGATGCTGACCGTGCACGGTGTACGAAGGGTGACCTGACGCTGGTGGTGACCGCTGATCCTGCTGCGGTGGGCTCGGCACAGAAACTTGTGCAGGACTATGGCGAGTCGAATCCCGTGGTGAGGGACTTCTGTGTGCGGCCACAGATTACGGTGGCGGGCTCGCAGGAGGTTGTGAACGCCCTGTCTGAGGCTGGCGGTGCTGAAGCTGGTGAGGGAGCTCCGGAGGACCCCGCTGCGGATGAAGCCGGTACCGGAATTATGACTCCAGGCGTCTGGATTCCCGCCGATATCTCTTTTGTGGACCAGGCGAAGAACTCAGACAAGGTCAAGGTCAACAACCCCAAGACGTGGTTGCCGCCGATTGCCAGCGGCGTGGCCTTCACAACCAATCGTACTGACCAGCTGAACAACGCCACCTGGGAAGAGCTTGCAGGATTGCGCGTGGCCGCCCCAGGTGGCTCCGATGCGGCACTGTCGGCCGTGATTAGTGCTCGACTTGGCGGTGGCCCGGATGTCGCTCGCGAACGCGCGGGCTTGGGTGAGGTCTACACCTCCAATACCCTGCTGACCATGCTCAGCCAGAACGTCGCTGACTTCGACGGCGTGGCCGCGACCCAGCCCATGCTGCAGATGGCCGGCGAAGGGCTGAAGCTGGTCTCCCCTGCGGATGCACCCCAGTTGCACGCGCCAGTTGTCACCTTTGGCTCCGGCGGCAAGATCGACGAGAACACGGCTCGCGCGGCCGAGGACTTCCGGAACTTCGCAGCAGATCATGGCGCCGACGGCGAAGCTGCTGAGAGCACTTTCAGCCCTGAAGTAGCGGAGAACTTTGGGCTGCTCTCGCAGATTCAGACGGACTCTTTTGCGCTGCCACCAGCATTGGAGCAGCCGGACGCGCAACAGCCCGCAACTGCGGTGGGTTCGGCGCTCCTGCTCGCTGACACCTCCGAGGGCGTCGATGTTGGGGCGCTGTCTGCGGCACTTTCCGGCGCTATCGATGCGGCACCTGCTGGCCGCTACGGCCTGTGGACATTCGCACCCGAGGTGAACCGCCTCGCGGAACTTCCCGCGCCCGACGACGAGGCCAACAACGGCGCGGACGCCGTAAAGGGTTCGCTGGCCGAACTTCCGGCTGGTGGTGGGGCACAGTTCTGGCCAGCGCTTATCGATGCCTACCAGGCCGCCCGCGACACCTACTCCCCTGACAAGCCGAACCGTCTCGTCGTGCTCACCTCGGGTCGCGATGCCTCGGGCGCCGATGCCGCCGAGTCTGTCGAGAGGATCAAGGAACTCATTAGCCCGGACCGCCCGGTAACGATTGAGGTCATCGTGCTTCCCGACGGGGACAGCTCCAGCCCCGAGCTGCAGGAAGTGGCAAATATGACCACTGGCTCTCTGCGCATTGCGGCTGACTACGGCGATGGCCTGGCCTCTCAGTTGGCTGCGGCTATCGGTACGGAGTAAGTAGAAAAAACCGCCTCCATCTGGTCCAACCTCGGGAGAGGTAAGACGGAACCAGTTGTGGAAGGCGGTTTTCGTTTAGTTTGTTTCGGCTATTTGAGCGGCGGCCGTAGCAGCGACGCCGCTGTCCAGCCGTATCGTTGGCGGTTACCGTATCTGTTGGCTGTTAGGAGATGCGACGGCGACGACGCTCAGCCAGCTCGTCGATGCCAGTGCCTGGGTTCTCCTGAGTACCGTCGATACGCTCGGACGGGAAGGAGGCGATGGTGCCAGTCAGTTCCTTCATAATGCCCGGGACAGCAATGCCGAACACTCCCTGGCCACCGTTGAGCAGGTCGATGACCTCTTCATTGGAGCGACACTGGTAGACGGTGCGACCGTCGGAAACCAGAGTGATGGTAGCCAGGTCATCGACGCCGAGGTCGCGCAGGCGGTCGACAGCCAGACGGATGTTCTGCAGGGAAATACCGGTGTCCAGCAGTCCGCGGACAATCTTCAAAACGAGGATGTCACGGAAGGAGTACAGACGCTGGGTACCCGACCCCTTGGCGGTACGGATAGAAGGCTCCACCAGCTTGGTGCGTGCCCAGTAGTCCAGCTGGCGGTAAGAAATGCCCGCTACCTGACATGCGATGGGAACGCGGTAGCCAACCTGCTCGTCCGGTCCCATGTCGAACAGGGATTCCTGAACCGCGCGCGGCTCTTGCGAGTCCGACGCACGGAGCTCATTGTCGCCAAAGAGCGAACCGCTGTTGTCGTCGACCATATAAATTCTCCCGAGGTAGTTTCACTGCCGTTATTTATCTTTCGCCAAGGTTAATCGGCTGTCAATACATCACAGGACGACACGCCGAATCTCTAAACCTAAAGTTAAGGTTTAGAGTTTGGAGTCACAGTTTCCCCAGCTCAAGCACGACCCGGGAGCAAAACCGCAGGACGGGATGAAACTATAACTTACGAAAAGTTACCCCTTTTATGGGGTCATTCAGCGACACGCCGGAGGAAATAAGCGTCACAACTACCTCAAAAGTAACCGGTTATTCACTCCAGTCACACGTTTAACGGTCGCCATCGGAAGCTGAATCGGCGCCACCGTCGGCTTCACCATCAGACTTCTTGTCCTCCGCATCACCATGCGGCTCGGCGAAGTAGTCAGCATCAATGCTGTCGAGGAATTCCGCAAACTCCGACACCGATGCCTCGACGGAGTCGGTCTCCGACTCGTCGGCAAGCGAACCGCCATTGGTTGCGACGAGACGCGCCGCTACCGACGTGGCGTCGAACACATCACGCGCGACATACAGCGGAACCTCAAGCTCGCTAGCGATAAGGATGAGGTCGGAGGGCCGCATATCAATCTCTGCGCCACCTTCGAGCACCAGGCTGGCGATGAAAACGCCCTCGTGCACGCCCGTAATCTGGCCGCGCAGGGCGCTCTGCCCCACCATGTCCAGCGTATCGACGAAGACCTCATGCATGCCTGGGCGACGCTGCGTAGCGCCGGTCTCACGGGCGGAGTACTCCGTCGCCGTCGCCAAATCAATCCAAATCGGGATAATCCGATTGGTCTCTTCGGCATGCAGGAGCAGCACTGGATCGTCCTCAGGAGGATGCGCCATCCAGTCTAGAAACTTGACTTCTACGAGTTTTTCGTCCATAACAGCGATAATTGTAGCGAGCCGCTATTTACGCGGGACTACCGACTACTTCCCCAGGTCCTTGTTGACCTGGCGCTTGACCAAAGTGCCGTGCAGCGTGACCATCAGCGCAGTCATCTCACGGCCCATCTCCACAGCCTTCTGCTTGCCGCTAGCCGCACGCGACTTACTCAGCGGACTAGCAGCGAGCGACACCAAATCTGCCTCACGGGCCGCAGCGGTACGCACAGTTTTGAGGTGGCGGGCATCCAGGCCAAACTCAGCCAGCTTGACCGCCGTCTCAGTGATGAGCAGGTCATCGCCATCGAACATGTTCAGCGTGTCCGGAGTAATCAGGCCGACTCGAACCAGTTCAGTGATGAACTTCTCGCTAGCGCCGGTGCGCTCTGCCAGCTCCGCCTGCGTCAGCGAGACCACTGCGGCTTCGCGGAACTGATCCGCCGTCACCAGCGGAGTGACCGATGCCAGCCCGTCGCCGCCAGCGTTGCCCGCATCAATTTCGTCGAGCTGCTCTTTAATAACCTTCAGCGGCAAGTAGTTATCGCGCTGAACTGTGAGAATGTAGCGCAGGCGGTCAATGTCCGCCTGGCTGTAGCGACGATAACCCGAGGAGCTACGCGACGGGCACAGCAGCCCCTCCGACTCGAGAAAACGAATCTTGGACAGCGTTACATCAGGGAACTCAACCTTGACTTCCTTCAGCACAGCACCGATGGTCTTCTTCTTGCCCACCGAGCGTGCTTGCTTCGCAGTGCTTTCCGACGAAGTCGGCTGCGAAACTGCTGATTTGCGTACTGCTGCCACTGGTCTTTTCCGAGCCTTTACAAAAATAAGGGGTTAATGCCGACAGGCGTCGACATTAACCGATGTCGAATTAGTTACCGATCAGGAAGACGAGGCGGAACTTACCGACCTGAACCTCGTCACCATTAGCCAGAACCGCGGAGTTCTTCGGCTCGCGGTTAACGTAGGTACCGTTCAGCGATCCCACGTCGACGACCTCGTAGGAGTCACCGTTCTTGCGGAACTCTGCGTGACGACGGGAAACAGTCACATCATCGAGGAAGATGTCGCTGTCCGGGTGACGACCAGCGGTGGTGACTGCCTGATCGAGCAGGAAACGCGAACCTGCGTTTGGCCCCCGCTTGACAACCAAGAGTGCCGAGCCCGCCGGAAGTCCTTCAACACCGGAGACCGTGGAGTCCGTGTTAGAGCTGGACTCCATTTCCTTCAGCAAATCTGCACGGAAGACCGAGGTGGTCTCGACCGATGCCTCTGGCTGGCCGCTATTGCTAGTCATATCTTTCCCTCCGGGATAACCTTGGGCGATTTACTCGTTACTTTTTAGATAATAGCGCCCCAACCGCTTTCGTGTTGTTATCTAATCCCAACCATGTTGTGACGCAGCTCACCAGCAGGGTATGTACAACATGATTGATATGCGTAAATACCGACATCTGAGAGCTTTCTCTGTGGGTGTACCTAGGCCGGTCACCTGAGAAATATTTTCAAATTGTTACCAAACCTGTGGTTACGGCTTACCTAAACATCGCTGCAATTGAGCCGACGACCGAGCCGCCACCATTGCTCAATGGGTTGTCGTTGACCATGTACGTCCACGTCGAGCTCGGGCGAGCAAGACCCGTGTCCTCTAGATGTGCGCCTTCGCTGTCGATTTCGACCTCTTGGAAGGTCTGCACCGACTCGGTAACGGCATTGTTCACCAGGCTCTTAAAGGCGCCGATGGCGGCGCGGTGGAACTCATCAATGGGGCTTTCCTTAGCCAGCGCGCGCAGGTGAATCGACTCCCGAAGGTCATCCAGATCCGCCAGGTGGTCTGACCATCCGCGATCCAGGTGGCTCAGCATGATTTCCCGGGCAGCATCCTCGGCGACATCGCGCCCGGCTGCGGCTTCGACTTCCCTCGCCCGCGCCGATGCCAACTTGGACAGTTCTTCCCAGGCAGCATTAGTAGTCAGCAGTTTCTCCCTGCGCTCATCCAGAATCTCGCGCTGGTCACCGATGAGCTTGTTGTACTTCCATGTCGTCGCATGAATCGACAGCATGGTCGCCTCTGTCACTCGCTGTGCGCGGTCGATGAACTGATAGGCCCTCTTATCGCGAACGCGGCCATCGTCCTCGGGAAGCACGCTCAGCGTCTCGCCAGCAGCGCCCTCGGAAATCACCGGATCATCCAGGGAGACAAAGAACACCGACGAGCCCGGATCGCCCTGGCGCCCGGCGCGGCCACGCAGCTGATTGTCCAGTCGGTCAGTGCGGTGCTTCCCCAGGCCAATGACGCATAGTCCACCGCGCTCAACGACCGCATCGCGGTTGGATTCATCTGCCCCGCCGAGACGGATGTCGGTTCCTCGCCCGGCCATCTGAGTGGACACCGTGACACGGCCAATATCGCCAGCATTGGCGATGACCTGGGCCTCCAGCTCGTCATTTTTCGCGTTCAGCACCGAGGATTCGATGCCGCGCAGGACCAGCGCATCGGCTAGTCGTTCCGATTCCGCCACGTCACGGGTGCCTACGAGTATTGGTCGACCAGTGCCGTTGAGTTCCACGACCTCGTCGACAAGCGCGGCGAACGCGTCGTCGGTGGTGGCGTAGATGCGGTCGGGCTCGTCGTCACGAATGCATGGGACGTTGGGTTCGATGACGGAGACGTGAAGTCCGTAGAACTCGCGGAACTGGTCTCCTGCGGAGGTGGCGGTGCCGGTCATGCCGCAGGTGATGTCATAGCGGCCGACGAGTTGCTGGATGGTCATGGAGTCGAGGATGCGACCGCCCTCAGAGACCTGCAGGCCCTCCTTGGCTTCTACCGCCGCCTGTAGACCGTCCGGCCAGCGCTGCAGTTCCGCCACGCGTCCCTTCGAAGCGTCGATGAGCTGGACCTTGCCGTCGCGCACGATGTAGTCGACATCGCGCTGCAGCAGCTCGTGGGCGTGCAGTGCAACGTTGACCTGAACCAGAGTGGTGCCGACGTGCTCGGCGTCGTACAGTGAGCCGATGCCAAGCAGCCGTTCGACGCGTGCGGCGCCGGTATCGGTGAGGAAGACGTTGCGACGACCTTCGTCGACGGTGTAGTCGTCGCCGAGCTGCAGGCGGCGCACCACGTCGGTAATCTGTCCGGTCGGTGCGGTGCCCGGCTCATTGCCGGCGAGCACAAGCGGGACTAGCGCTTCATCCACCAGCACGGAGTCGGCCTCGTCGATGATGGCGACATCAGCGGGCGACTGCACGCGGTCTGCAATGGTCGGCGCGCAACGGTCGCGCAGGACGTCGAAGCCGAGTTCGTTGACGGCGGCGTAGACGATGTCTGCCGCATATGCTTTACGACGCTCCCCCGGACCATCCTGCGGCGAAATAGCCGCCACCGAGAGCCCAAGGAACCCGAACAGCGGTTGCATCCATTGCGCATCGCGGCCTGCGAGGTAGTCGTTGACGGTCACCGAATGCACGCGGTGGCCACGCAGCGCGAACCCGGCTGCAGCCAAGGCGCCGGAAAGAGTCTTACCCTCACCGGTGGCCATCTGGATAACGTCTCCCTCCATGAGCGCCAGTGCGCCTTGCAGCTGCACATCGAAGGGGCGCATGGACAGGGTGCGCTGGGAGACTTCGCGGAGTGCGGCTAAAAGCTCCGGTGCGTCGGTGGCGTGTTGGCGGGCGAAGTCGGCGAGGTCGGCGTCGGAAAGCGCCNGGCTCGAGCTCAGCGGCGCGCGCCACCAGCCCTACGCTGCGTTTTTGGTTGCGCCCTTGCTTGCCGCCAAGAGCCTTCCAAAACCAATTAAACCCAGCCATCTCCTACCCTTCCTGCGCACGTGTGGTTGTCGGCGCGTTCTGACTCACCAGAGTAATCAATCTGGACCGGCCTTCGGAGTGTCAATCGCTGCCAGCGAATTTGCACCATATGTCTTTGGTCACATCTTGAGTTTGAAACAATGGAGTTAACACTTGATGCGAGTAATTTCGGAAGGACTTGAATCCCCTATGGCAATCGAATTCATCCCCACCGCTGACCTGGTTGATGAGATCGGCCCGGACGTGCGTTCCTGCGATACCCAGATGCGCAACCTCGGCGGTCGCGTGGAGTTCTGCGGCAAGATCTCCACGGTCAAGTGCTTCCAGGACAACGCGCTACTGAAGAAGGTCCTCTCCGAGCCGTCTGAGGGCGGCGTGCTTGTCATCGACGGTGATGCTTCGGTCCACACGGCGCTGGTCGGTGACGTTATTGCGGGGCTCGGCAAGGACAATGGCTGGGCTGGTGTGGTCGTCAACGGCGCGATCCGTGACTCCAAGCTGATTGGTGAGATGGACTTCGGCTGCAAGGCGCTTGGCACCAACCCGCGCAAGTCCACCAAGACCGGCGAGGGCGAGCGCGACGTCGTTGTCTCCTTCGGCGGCATTGACTTCGTTCCGGGCGAGACGCTCTACGCTGACTCCGACGGTATTGTCGTGCGCTAGTAGCATCGTGCGCTAGACGGCAAACGAAACCGTAAAGCAATAGCCGCAAAAATAACCGCCGCCTCCCGGAATCTTCCAGAAGACGGCGGTTATTTTGTCGGGCTGACCGGATTTGAACCGACGACCCCCTCACCCCCAGTGAGGTGCGCTACCAAACTGCGCTACAGCCCGCATGCACGAAAGTGCAACGAGCTATAGGTTACATCATTGGTGTTTGCTAGCGGAAATCGCCCCTGGTCCCTGCCCTGCCTGCCGCGTTACTGCAGGTAGATGGTCACAGGCGTGGATGTCTCCGCCATCTGCCCCTCCGGCGGATCGATCGAGGCAACCTTGCCCATAATCGCGGCCACAGAATTGGTCTGGTTGCCCTCTGCGTCGACGACGGTCACGTTCTGGTAGCCGTTGGTACGCAGCTCCACCTCGACCGAGGCCGGGCTCTTGCCGACCACGCCCTGCGGGATGGTACCCCAGCCGCTGCTGCGCTCACCGGGGCCAGGGATAGCTGGCGGCGACTCGCGAAGTTGGTCGAGCTCCTGCTCAAGGCGTTCACGGGTGTCATTAATCGTGCCCGACGGGTCCAAGCGATCGGTAGGGCTTGTCGTGGTTTCTTCCGGCGAGGTTGTCGTTGGCGTCGGGCTTGACGACGTCTCCTGCGTCGGCGCCGCCGTATTGTCATTTTTGTCCTCGGTTCCGGAAGTAAAGGACAAAACCAGGGCTACCAGCGCGACTACGGCCACCATCGCGGCAATGGCCACGATGGCGACAGGCTTACCCCAGCCCTTCTTGGAGTCATCGCCGCCGCTGTTGCCACGGTTATTACCGCGGTTGTTGCCGTTGTGCGGGTCGCCGTAACCGCCTGCGCCACCTGCAGCATACTGTTGGGTTGCACCTGCTTGCTGGCTCGCCTGGCCATAGCCGCGTTCTTCTTCAGAAAGCGGGGCCCAGTACTGGCCGCTACCCTGAGCGCCGCTGCCCTGTGCGCCAGCACCTTGCGCCCCGGCCCCGGCACCTCGCGGGTTATCAAATCGTGTTTCATCGCCACGCTGCAGGAACTGCGTCTCAGAGGAGTCGCCGCCGAAGTATTCGGTCGGCTGCTCACCCGCGAAGTCGGCATCCGGGTTGTATCCGCGGTATCCCTCGTCCCGCGGAATGTAGCGAGTCGCGGAGTCATCGCCGTATGAGCTTGAGGAATCGCGTCCGTAGCTGTTGTCTCGGCCATCGTGCTGAGAGCCGTCACGGTTATTGCCGCGCCTGACCATTGTCAGTTCTCCTTATCGCTAATTTACTGAAACTCTAAAATGCCAACGAAAAGCCCAAAATGCAATTGCCTAAATCACATTTTGGGCTTTTCTCGGCTCAATTCGAGCGACTAGCAGTCCTGAACGGAACTACCTGACGGCGCTTCCTAGCAGGTCCTAGCGGCGCTTCTTCTTCTCGCGGACACGCACCGCGATGCGCACCGGTGAGCCCTCGAAACCAAATTCTTCACGCAGCTTGCGCTCCAGGAAGCGACGGTAGCCGTGCTCCAGGAAGCCAGTTGTAAACAGCACAATCACCGGCGGGCGCGAGGATGCCTGGGTGGCAAACAACACGCGCGGCTGGCGGCCACCACGCAGCGGTGGCGGGTTCTGCTGCATAATCGCACGCAACCAAGTGTTCAGGCGACCAGTGGAGATACGCTTATCCCACGACTCCACGGCCTCCAGCATGGCCGGCTCCAGCTTCTGCACAGCGCGACCAGTCTTGGCGGAGATGTTCACCCGACGAGCCCACGGCACGTGTGCTAGCTGCTCTTCAATTTCGCGCTCAAGCAAATCGCGACGGTCCTCATCCATGAGGTCCCACTTGTTGTAGGCGACCACAAGTGCCCGACCGGAGTCGAGAATCATGCGCAGCACGCGCTGGTCCTGCTCGGTAATCTGCTCGGAGGCATCGACCAGGAAAATCACGACCTCGGCGTTGTCAATCGTCGAACGGGTACGCAGCGAGGCGTAGAACTCGTGGCCCTTGGCGGTCTTGGTCTTCTTGCGGATACCAGCGGTATCCACAAAACGCCACAGCGCCTCGTCCATCTGCACCAGCGAGTCCACCGGGTCAACCGTGGTACCGGCCACGTCGCTGACCACTGCGCGATCTTCACCGGAGAGCTTGTTCAGCAGCGAAGACTTGCCCACGTTCGGCTTGCCCACCAGCGCCACGCGGCGCGGTCCGGTCGGTAGCGACTTCGCACGCGGCACCTCCGGGAAGGAAGCCACCACTTCGTCCATCACGTCGGCATTGCCACGACCGTGGAGGGCCGAGGTTGGGTGCGGCTCACCGAGCCCGAGGGCCCAGAACTCCGCGACGTCGCCAAGCTGCGAATCCGACTCAAACTTGTTGGCGGCGAGAATAACTGGCTGCTCCGCGCGCTGCAGGCGGCGGGCCATGACCTCTTCCGTGGCGGTGATGCCGACGGTGGTGTCGACAACCATGACAATCACATCGGCGGTCTCCATGGCGGTCTCCGCCTGACGAGCAATCGCCGCATGCATACCCTTGGCATCCGGATCCCAGCCGCCGGTGTCCTGCACCCAGAAGCGACGTCCGCCCCATTCACCCAGGTAGGAGATGCGGTCGCGGGTCACGCCCGGGAAGTCTTCGACAACTGCTTCACGACGGCCAATGAACCTGTTAACCATGGTGGACTTACCAACATTCGGTCGTCCCACAATGGCCACGGTCGGAAGAGCTTCTTCCTCCTCGTCGCTCACGCCAAGCGCTGCGAAGGCGTTTTCCAGTTCTTCCCAGTCGGCATCGTCGTCAATCTGGCCGGTTTCGGCGCGCTCGATGGCTTCGGAGATAATCGTCTCGTGGTCAGCGATTGTGCGGTCGATGAACTCGTCTGCGCTGGTGTGGCTACCTGCGGTGCCCGGCGCGTTTTCGCTCTCCACGTTTGCGACCAGGTGTCCAGCGGTATCGTCTTCGGCGCCGTCAGCGTCCTCGAAGGAGCCCTCGAACTCCTCGTTGTCGACATCGTCCCAGTCCATAGTGGACCCCGGGTAGCCGGCCTCAACGACATCGAGGACGTTTTCCACGACCTCTTCAATGTCCATCTCAGAGGTGTCCAGAATGAACGCATCCTCGGCTGGCTTCAGCGGAGAGGTCGCACGGTTGCTGTCGAGTTCGTCGCGGCGGATGACGTCGGCAAGCACGGTGTCGAAGTCGGCCTCACGACCAGCAGCGATGTCCTGGTCGTAGCGGCGGCGAGCGCGGACCTCTGCGGAGGCGGTCATGAAGATCTTCGCAGGGACGTCCGGGAGAACGACCGTGCCGATGTCGCGGCCTTCCACCACACAGCGCACAGCCGATGCGGCCAGCGAACGCTGGAGTGCGACCAGGTTGGTGCGCACAGCCGGAATCGCGGAGACCGCCGACACGTTGCGGGTGACCTCCGGGCCGCGAATCTCGCCGGAAACATCCTCGCCGTCGAGGAGGACGGCGGTGGAGTTCGGGTCATCGGAGACTTCCAGCGGCAGGGCGGCCGTCGCCTTGGCCACGGCTTCCTCGTCGGTCGGGTCGATGCCCTGGCGCAGCACCCACAGGGTGGCAACGCGGTACATAGCGCCGGTGTCCAGGTACTTTGCACCCAGCTCGGTTGCGACCATCCGGGAGACAGTCGACTTGCCAGTGCCGGAAGGGCCGTCGATGGCAACCAACAGCATGTCGTCAGTGTTCTGCTCGCTCATGTGGGCTCCTTCAGCTCCTTGGTTTTCTTCGTTCTTCTTCACTAGTGCCATTTACAGCCCCACCGCGTTGTAGAGGGAGGTCAGCTCAGCGCGGTTGAGTGCGCGGAGAGCGCCCGGGGTCTGCTCGCCCAGCTGGACAGTGTGAATCTTAGTGCGCACCAGGCGCTCGACCGGGAAGCCCGCAGTCTTGAGCATTCGGCGCACGATGTGCTTGCGGCCCTCATGCAGCTCGATGCGGACGATAGAGCGGCCCTGCCAGATGTCAATAATCTGCGCCATGTCCGCCTTAGCGATGCCATCATCGAGCTCAATGCCCTTTTCCAGCTCACGCATGACCTTGGCATCGACCTCACCGACAACGGTGGCCATGTAGGTCTTGGTGACCTCGTAACTCGGGTGCATCAGGCGGTTGGCCAGCTCACCATCGTTGGTGAGCAGCAGCAGACCCTCGGTGGGCGCATCCAGGCGCCCCACGTGGAAGAGTCGCTGACCAGCGCTGATCTTCTCACCGATGATGTCGCCCACACACGGGCGGCCCATGTCATCGTGCATGGTCGACTGCACGCCACGCGGCTTGTTCAGGACGAAGTACTGCATGTCCTCATTGACGATGACGCGGGAACCATCAACGCGAATCACAGACGTGTTCGGGTCCACCCGCACGCCCTGCCGCGTCACAATCTTGCCGTCGACCTCGACGCGGCCTTCGTCGATAAGCTTTTCCGCCATACGACGCGACGCCACGCCTGCCTGTGCCAGGACCTTCTGCAGACGTACGCCTTCACCTGCTTCGCTGTGCACGCGCTTGCCCGAGCCGCGGCGGTCGGAGTCCACGTGCTGGTGGCGCGCCGGGCGAGCGTTGGATACGTAGATGTCCTTCGCGTGGACGTTGGAGGTCTCCATCTTCGCGCCGCTGTCGCGACGGCTGCGGTTGCGCTGGGCGTTAGTGGAGCCGCGGTTGGATTGATTCTTACGGTTCTTGTGTGCCGGTGTGCCTTCTCGGCGAGCGGGTTTAGCCACTTGACCTACATCCTTTTCAAGCGTTGGAGAATGTTCTGTTTGTTAGAACGTCAGCGCCAGGCGACGCTGTTCTCTCCCCCGTGGGCCCAAAATGGCCGGTGGAAGCAGGTTAATAAAGAGAATTACAGAGAAAGCCTCGCGCCTTGTCGTCTAGCCACCTTAGCACGTTTTTCGCAAAACGCCAGCTTAACGATGTCCCGCGCGGCCTCCACCTACAGCGCCTTTTACAGCGTTGCGGCCCACTCTCGCACGCCCGGCAGCCACTGCGTAGCTTTCGCCACAAACTCCTGCCGGTCCAGCGCGCCAGCTCCCGCCTGCACCGACCCCAGCAGCGGCACCCCGGTGATGCGCGGCAGTTCCTCCAGGTTCGTCTCAATGATCGGGTCGACCTCCGCCGGCAACGAACCGCCCACCAGCGCCGTGACATTGACTCCACGGCCCCGCGCCACCTCGACGGTGAGCTCCGCCTCGTTCAGGCAACCCAGGTCCAACCGCGTCACGACCACCATCTGACTACCCGGCAACAACGCCGCCAGCTCCGGCAGCGCCCAGTCCTCGCCGAGCCGCACCAGCAAGCCGCCCGCGCCCTCCACGAGGACAACGCGGTTCGGCCCGTCGATAAGCTTGATCTTCTCCGCGATCTCCGTGGCGTTCGGCAGGCGCATTCCCGCGCGCTGCGCCGCCGCCAACGGCGCCATCGGCTCGGGGTAACGCTCGAAACCATGCAGGTTATCGATCCCCGTCAGCTCTGCGACAGTGTCCAAATCGCCGCCATTTGGGCCCGGGAAACCGGTCTGAATCGGCTTGACGACGTGCACCTGCCTGCCCTCTTCGCGTAGTGCCGCCGCCAGGGCTGCCGTGCCGATGGTCTTTCCAATATCGGTACCGGTGCCGGTGACAAGGACGATGCTCATGGTGGTTGGTGCTCCTTTTGGTTGCGCTACTTGCGTTCTTCCTCGGCGGCGACGATGGCGGCGATGGCCTCGCAGATACGGTCGACCTCGTCATTGGTGCTGATGTACGGCGGCATGGTGTACACCAATTTGCCGAATGGCCGCAGCCACACCCCGGCATCGACGGCCGCTGCGGTGGCCAGGCCCATGTCCACTGGACGCTGCATCTCCACGACACCGATTGCGCCAAGGACACGCACGTCGGCCACAGCATCGCTGCTGGCTAGGGGCTGGAGCTGGTTGCGAAGTCGGGACTCGATGCGCGGGACATCCTCACGCCACTGCCCCTCTGCAATCAGGTCGAGCTGCGCGCAGGCCACCGCACAGGCCAAGGGGTTTCCCATGAAGGTGGGGCCGTGCATGATACCTCCGCCTGCACCACTGGAAATGGTGCGAGCCACGTCGGCGGTGGTGAGGGTGGCTGCGAAGCTCATAAAGCCGCCGGTCAGCGCCTTGCCGACACACATAATATCCGGCACAATCCCGGCCGCCTGCGTCGTGAACAGGTCACCGGCCCGGCCGAAGCCGGTGGCGATCTCATCCGCGATGAGCAGAATCCCGTGCTTGTCACACAGCTTCCGGAGCCCCACAAGCAGCTCGTGGTCATGGAACCGCATGCCACCAGCGCCTTGGACTACCGGTTCAATGATGATGCCGGCGACGGAGTCGTCGATAAGCGAATCGAAGTGCGCGAGATAGCGTGCGCGTTCCTCCTCGGTTGCGCCGCGGGCGGGTGGTTTGTCGGCGAAGACCTGCGGAGTCCACTGCCCCGTCCACAGCGAATGCATGCCGCCCTCGGGGTCGCAGACGGTCATGGGCGCGCGAGTGTCGCCGTGATAGCCGCCGCGCCAAGTGGCCAGGCGGGTGCGCTCGGGATGGCCTTTGGCCTGCTGGTACTGCAGCGCCATTTTAATCGCCACTTCGACGGAGACCGAACCCGAGTCGGAGTAGAAAATGGCATCGAAGCCGGGGCCTGCGAGCTTTAGGAGCTTCTCCGCCAGCTCAATGGCCGGACGGTGCGTGAGTCCGCCGAACATGACATGCGACATCGTGGTGGCCTGCTTCTTCGCGGCTGCGACCAGCTTCGGGTGCGAGTGGCCGTGGCAAGCGGCCCACCAGCTGCTCATGCCGTCGATGAGGGTGCGGCCGTCGGCGAGGTGGAGGTTGACGCCCTCGGCGGACTCGACCAGCTTGGGCGCGACCGGCGACGGGATGGGGCCGTATGGGTGCCAGATGTGGTCGGCGTCGAATTGGGCGAGGTCGGCGATGGCTGGCTGGGTGTGTGGTTGGGCGGGTGGTTGGGAGTGCTGCGGGGTGTGCGGCTGGGCGGTTTCCGAGGCTGTCATGATACTCAGCATAATACCTGTACAGCGCCAGACTTGAACGCCGTTCGGGGTTGGTGGTGGAGCTTCTCGCAAGGATTACAGACAGTCTCAGTGACTTTACGACACCCATGTCACCTCGTGGCAGCTGTGGAGGTGGCATGAGGTGACACCTGTGTCGTGAAGTGAGGTTGGGGTGGCCCGATGAGCCAGCCAGCTAGTACAGCCGCCCCGCCTGGCTCCACACCCGTCGGCGACGCATGGCCAACTCGGCCGCCTTACCTGTGATCGTGATGGGCTGCCGCGCGAAGGCGTAGTTACCGCGATAGCAACTACCACCATTTGCTAGGTGACGCCGGATTTCCGCGGCTGCTTGCCGCAAGGTGGCTACGGCGGAGCCGTCGAAAAGCTGTGACCAGACGATCCGGATGACATTCAACCCGAGGTTCTTCAGGCGCTTTTCGCGCTCCAGCTCCTTTGCGATTGCCACCTGCGTGTCCGCGACTCCACCGTCGGTGTATTTCATACGGCCGTCGAACTCGACGACCAGCCCAAGTTCGGGCAGGTAAAAGTCCACGCGTGCGATGAAGCCACGATCATCCCGAAAGGAAACCTGCTGAAGCAACGGAGCCCGAGAATCGTCGACAGCAGCTAGCCCCGCCTGGACGATTGCTTCTTTAGTGAGCGATTCCCCAATGCTTTCCGACGACGCTGTCGCCTGCCGCAACAACCTCCTGGCCTGTGCATTTCCCGGAGCACGCGGATATGCATCCAACGTGGCCAACAGTTCCTCGGTGTCGGTGTGGCGCTGGAGGGCGGCGTCGGCAAGCACTAGTGCATTGTGCGGGGTGCGGGAACGGCAGACGTCGATGACGGACTTTGGGACATCGGTGACGAGGCGGCCATCGATTTCTACGATGTCCTCGGGGAGAATCCGGCCGGAGACGCGGATGAGGCGTTTGTGCGGCTGGTACGGGCCATTCGGCGTGCTTCGCGATTGCCCGCGCGTGCGGCCGGAGTTGGCTATCGCGATGGGAGTGTTGTGCGTGAGTAGAGGTAAACCGTGGAGAGCAGCGGCGGCATCGCGGGTGACTACGGTGGCGGTGTCGCGATGGACGAGCGCTTTGATTTCCAGGACGTAGCGTTCGGTGCTGTTTAGGGTGAGCCACCTGTCGACAGGCACGTACGCGCCGTGTGCGAGCCACAGGAGGCTGCCGCTTTTGGCCCGCCGGAGGAGATCTCGGTCGGAGTGCTGGCCGATTCGGGAGATTGCGAATGTGCTGGGGCGGGCGCATTCGCGCTGCTGGCCGGTACGGATGATGTCGTCGGCGTCGTAGTTCCACTGCGGCATCGGATTGCGCTCCTGAGGTCCAGGCAACTGCTGGTGGGTGGGTGGCGGGGTGTGAGTGTTTGTGGGTTTGTGTGTTTGTGAGTGTTTGCGAGTGTTGGTGAGTGCTACGTTCTCATTTTTGGGCTCACACGGAGGCTCAGAAGGCGTCAATTTGGCGTCGACTGTGGATAGTTTGCAGTTTTCGGGAGTTATCCACAATGCGTGTGGTGGGTGTGGTGTGCGGTGTGGGTGTGGTGGGTGCAAAGGCTCGCAGTGAGCTGTAGCGAGCAGCATACCCAGCCCGGAATGCGACTTCACGACACCCACGTCACCTCGTGGCAGCTGTGGAGGTGGCATGAGGTGACACGCGTGTCGTGAAGTGGGTTAGCCGATGGAGCGAGCCCCGCAGCCCCGCAGCCCCGCGGCCCAGCTAGGCCCCCTGTCCAACCGCCCCAGAACCCCACCTAGTCCAACGGCTCGTCGATCAAGTCGACTTCAGGCAGCAGCGGAGCCAAATCAGGCAGCTGGTCCAGCGAATCAATCCCCAAAAGCTCCAGGAACAGCGTCGTCGTAACGTACAAATGCGCGCCGGTTGCCGGGTCCTCTCCGGACTCCGCAATCAGACCGCGCGCGACCAGCGTGCGCATCACCCCATCGACATTGACACCGCGTACACCGGAGACCTGCGCACGCGTGGCCGGCTGTCGGTAAGCCACCACTGCCAGCGTCTCCATAGCTGCACGTGAGAGCTTCGACTGCGAGCCATCCAGCAAGAATCGCTCCACCGCGCTGGCGTGCGCGGGAGCCGTGTAGAAGCGCCAGCCCTCATCCGTTTCACGCAGCTCAATGCCGCTGCGACGTGCACGGTATTCGTACTCGATCTCGCGAAGCACGTCACGGACATCACTTGCGGAAACATCCAGCGCCCGCGCCATATCCTCCGCCGCCACCGGCGTATCGACTACCAGCAGAATCGACTCCACGCCTGCTCGCAACGGGTCAATGGGCGGCAATTGCGCCGAAGAAGCAGACACGGGCTCCACGGCCTGCTCGGATGGTGCGGAACTGGTTTCGCTCATGCGCGTCAGATTACGCAACCTCCCGCGCCGGGCGCTAATTGGCCGGGCGCTAATCAGCTGTTAGCGCCAGCCCAACCAAGCCCACGCCCGACCAAGCCCACGCCCAACAGCCAAGTCCCAACAGCCCAGCCCCAACAGCCAGCCCCAACGCAGCCCAGCCACCTACTCCCAGTTCGCCGCCGCCACGACGGCCGGGTCCACGTCCAGCCCGGTCCAGGCCACGTGGATTTCCTCCAGCGCCTCCTCCTGCTCCACACCGATCGCCTTGGCTCGGTAGAGCTCCAGCAGCGCCAGGAACCGCCCGACAACCTCCATGGACACGCGGCACTCCGAGGTCAGCTGCGTAAACGTCAACCAGGTCCCCTCGCCGGCCAGCCGCAGCGAGTCCAGAATTTTGCCCGCCTGCTCCGGCACGGACACGGGCACACCGTGGATGTGCCCGACGCCGACTTCCTCCGGCGGCTTCGGCCGCATCACGACGGCCGCAAACTCGGCAAACTCCCCGAGCGACATGCCCAGGCGCACGGGCGGCAGCAGCTCCTCGAACTGCTTGTCCGGCCCCACAGCTCGCGGATAGCGCCGCGGCGCGGTCTTCTGCCACTCCTCGAATTGGTCGGCTACCTTGCCATACGCCTGGTATTGCAGCAGTCGGGCGAACAGCAGGTCGCGCGCTTCTAGCAGTTCGAGGTCTTCTTCGCTGTCGACGTCGCCACGCGGCAGAAGCCGTGCGGTCTTGAGGTCGAGCAGCGTCGCTGCCACGACGAGGAATTCAGTAATCTCATCGAGGTCGCTGACTGCGTCGAGGCTGCGCGTGTACGAGATGAACTCGTCCGTCACGGCCGCCAGCGCGACCTCGGTGACGTCCATCTTTTTGCTGCTGATGAGCTGCAGCAGCAGGTCAAATGGCCCGTTGAAGTTCGCGAGCGCAACGCGGAAGCCGGTGATCTCTTCCTGCACGCCCTCGCTTGACGACGGTTCGGGAGTGTAACTATCCGGGGAAGTCACCTATTATTTGCGGCCTTTGCGCTCGATGACCTCGCGGGCCAGGTTGCGGTACTGCGCCGCAGCTGGGGTGTTCGGTGCCCAGGTGGTGATGGGCTCGCCGGCGACGGAGGTTTCCGGGAAGCGGACGGTACGAGTGATGACCGTGTCGAAGACCTTGTCCCCGAAGACCTCGATGAGGCGTTCCATGACTTCCTTGGCGTGGCGCGTGCGGCGGTCGAACATGGTGACCAGGATGCCGGAGACTTCCAGGTTGAAGTTCAGGCGGTCGCGGACCTTGGCCACCGTGTCGGTGAGCAGTGCCAGACCGCGCAGGGAGAAGTACTCCGCCACCATTGGGATGATGACGCCCTCGGAGATGGTCAGCGCATTGACGGTCAGCAGGCCTAGCGACGGCTGGCAGTCAATGATGATGAAGTCGTAGTCATTCATCACTGGGCGCAGCGCGCGTCCGAGGGCCTGCTCGCGGCCGACTTCGTTGACAAGCTGGATTTCCGCCGCCGACAGGTCGATGTTGGCCGGAACGAGGTCCAGGCCGGAGACCTTGGTGTGATGAATGGCATCGCGGACATCGGTGGTGTCGTCGACGATGAGGTTGTAGACCGTCAGGTCGAGTTCCTCATGAGGAACACCAAGACCGGCGGATAGTGCGCCTTGCGGGTCCAAGTCAACGAGCAGGACTTTACGGCCGAACTCTGCCAGCGCTGCGCCCAGGTTAATGGTCGAGGTGGTCTTACCCACGCCGCCCTTCTGGTTACACATTGCCAGGATGACTGCGGGGCCGTGACTGTTCAGGGGTGCGGGTTCCGGCAGCTCACGTGCCGGACGACCGGTGAGACCGAGTTCAACTCGATCGGCCTCAAACAACCCTTCTTCAGCCACAGTCAATCCCTCTTCCTTGAAGATTTCTCATCAATTCTACTGCGCGATATATTACCGCGAGTATTCAGCCCGTGGGTGAGCCCCCGCCCAGACTCGTCGCATATTCTCCGCGGTAATCATGGTGTAAATCTGGGTCGTCGTCACCGAGGCGTGCCCCAGCAGCTCTTGGACAACGCGCACATCAGCACCGCCTTCGATGAGGTGTGTACCGAAACTGTGGCGCAGGGTGTGCGGGGAAATTTTCACCTTCAGCCCGGCGCGCTCACCCAGCTCCGCCAGTGTATTTCCTGCCGATTGCCGAGACAGTCTGCGCCCCAGCGAGTTGATAAACAGTGCCGGCCCAGAGTTTGCCCGCACCCAGCTCGGCCGCCCGCGTGTCAGCCACGCATCCAGCGCCGCCATGGCCGGCGATCCCACGGGCACGATGCGCTCCTTGCCGCCCTTACCACGCAGCAACACCAGGTTGGTTTCGCGGTCCACGTCATCGATATCCAGGCCGGTGACCTCCGAAACACGAGCCCCCGTCGAATACAGAAACTCCACCAGTGCACGGTTGCGCAAATCCGTCACGTCGGCGGTCTCATCGTCGGGGATGGACTCGATAAGCCGGGTGACCTCATCAATGCTGAGCGCCTTCGGATACCGCGAGGGCTGCTTCGGCGGCGCCACCCGCTTGGCGACATCCGCATCCAACGCGCCTTCACCCACCGCGAACTTGTGGAAGCTCCGCACGGCCGACAGCGACCGCGTCACCGAGGTCGGGGCCAGCGCTGGCCTTCCCGCCGACTTATCTCCCCGCGCCAGATACGCCAGGAACTCTGACACATCCTGCTCGGTGACCTGCGCCAATTCCGTACGCCCAATCTCCCGCAGATAGGTGCGGTACTTCTCCAAGTCGCGCTTATAACTGGCGAGCGTATTCGCCGACAGCCCCTTTTCCACCGCGAGGTAGGTGACGAAGGCGTCGACAAGCGGATCGATCGAACTCATCGGATGCGTTTCAGATCCGCGCCGGCGCCGAGCTGCTCGGTTCGACGCTTGGCCAGGGCCGTCGGCCGAATGTCGAACGGCTCCACGACCGAGCGCGGCGTCGCACCCCGCAGCAGCACCTCCGCCGCCAGCAAAATGCCGGACAGCGCGATGCCGTTGAGGATCTCTCCGCGCAGCGCCATCGCCACCGCGTCCTCCACGCCAATCCACGACGCAGTCATGTCCGCTTCCTCATCGTGGGCTTCCGGCTTATCGACGGCACGGAGCCCCCTGGCCAGATAGATCCGAACCGCTTCCTCTGCAAAGCCGGGCGAGCTGAACATATCGGTAAGCAGGGACCAGGACTCGGCCTCCAGTCCGGCTTCCTCCACTAACTCGCGCTTGGCGGCCTCCAGCGGGTCTTCGTCCGCGACATCGAGAAGCCCGGCCGGTAACTCCACCAGGCGCTGCCCCGCTGCCTGCCGCCACTGATTGAGCAGGTAGAGGCGGTTATCCTCATCTGCGGCAACGACTGCAACAGCGCCGAAGTGCTCTACGATCTCGCGGGCGGACACTTTCCCACCCGGCATTCGCACCTGGTCGCGACGAACTGCGATGATAGGTGCCTCGAGAACAATCTCGGAATCAACAACGTCAAATTGATGCGCCATGAGATTTACTCTAATAGGTAGGCCGGATTCGCCCTCGCGGAGCCGAGGCTAGTTGCGCTTGAGGGCTGCGGCGATGAGGCCGTCGAAAAGCGGATGGGCGTTGGTGGGGCGTGACTTCAGCTCCGGGTGCGCCTGCGTGGCCACGAGGTATGGGTGCACGTCTGTGGGGTATTCGACGAATTCGACGAGCTTGCCGTCCGGCGAGGTGCCGGAGATGACCAGGCCTGCTTCTTCGAGCTGGGCGCGGTAGGCGTTGTTGACCTCGTAGCGGTGGCGGTGGCGCTCGGTGACATCGGTGGTGCCATAGAGACCGGCGACGACGGAGCCTTCGGCGAGCTTCGCCGGGTAGGAACCCAGGCGCATGGATCCGCCCAGGTCAGCCTCACCGGAGACGGCCTGGAGCTGTTCCTCCATCGTGGCGATGACCGGCTCGGCCGCGTTCTCATCGAACTCGGTGGATGACGCGCCCTCAACGCCTGCGGTGCGTGCCGCCTCAATGACGACACACTGCATACCCAGGCAGATTCCCAGCAGCGGCGTGCCGGTTTCCTTGGCGTAGCGGATGGTCGCGATCTTGCCTTCGATGCCGCGCCCGCCGAAGCCACCGGGGATGACAATCGCGTCAACGCCGGCCATATTTTCTTTCAGCCCCTCGGGGGTTTCGCAGTCATCGGAGGCGACCCAGCGGATATTCGCCTTCACCCGGTGGGCGAAACCGGCGGCCCGCACGGCTTCCGCGACGGACAGGTAGGCATCCGGCAGGTCAATGTACTTGCCGACGAGCGCCACCGTAACCTCCCCCTTCGGATTGTGGACCCGCTCGAGGAGGTCTCCCCACACGGCCCAATCCATGTCGCGGAACGGCAGGTTGAGGCGGCGGATAATGAAAGTGTCCAGGTGCTCGTCGTAGAGGACCTTCGGGATGTCGTAGATGCTCGGCGCATCCGGGCAGGACACCACGCCCTCGCGGTCGATGTCGCACATCAGCGCAATCTTGTTTTTGAGGGAGTCGGGGACGTCGCGGTCGCATCGCAAAACGACGGCATCGGGAACCAGTCCAATCGAGCGAAGTTCGGCCACCGAATGCTGGGTGGGCTTGGTCTTCAGTTCCTTGGAGGGGCCGAGGTATGGAACCAGCGAAACGTGCAAGTAGAAGACATTCTCGCGGCCGACGTCGTGACGCACTTGACGCGCGGCTTCCAGGAAGGGCTGCGATTCGATATCGCCGACAGTGCCTCCGATTTCGGTGATGACCACGTCGGGCTTTTCGCCGTTTGCGTCGGCATTGCCCATAGCGACGATGCGGGATTTGATTTCATCGGTGATGTGCGGGATGACCTGGACTGTCTGTCCAAGGAATTCGCCGCGACGCTCCTTGGCGATGACCGAGGAATAGACCTTGCCGGTGGTGACGTTACCGCCGGCGGAGAGATTGCGATCGAGGAAACGCTCGTAATGACCCAGGTCGAGGTCGGTTTCTGCGCCGTCTTCGGTGACGAAGACCTCGCCGTGCTGGAAGGGATTCATGGTGCCCGGATCCACGTTGAGGTAGGGATCGAGCTTCTGCATAGTCACTTTCAGACCACGCGAGGTGAGCAGGCGGCCGAGCGAAGCCGCAGTTAAGCCTTTGCCGAGGGAGGAGGCTACGCCTCCTGTAACGATGATGTATTTCGTAACCACGGGACTTCAGAATATCGCTTGCGCGGGTGTGAGCGCAAGCGACTTTTCATAATGGCGGATATTGATTACGCAACTAGGTAAGACTCTCGAAGATCATCGTCGCCTGGATGCGGTCACCACCCATCAGTCCCTTACTGCCTGAAGAGGCAGTAGTAATCGTGTGCAGCCGGAAGCCCTGCGAAGCCTTGTCGTTGATTACCCGCTCAAGCTCCGTCAAGTTAGCCGAGCCGGTACCGATGAACTTTTCCTTCAGAACCACCTGAAGAACTTCATAGTGAGGCATTTTTCGCCCTCCATCAAGATAATTTTTCAATATTGCATGCAAAACAATACTCGGGCGGATGCATAAATGCGATCACGTCGTTACCCTCGGGGCTATGACTGATTTAACGAATAAGACCATTGCAGTTTTGGCCACTGACGGATTCGAGGACTCCGAGCTGACTAGCCCGGCTGAGGCCGTAAAGGATGCCGGTGCGACCGTGCACGTTATCTCCACCGAAGAAGGCTCCATTGAGGGCAAGAATGGTACGAAGGTGGACGTCGATAAGCTGACCAGCAGCGTTTCTGCTGATGATTACGATGCTCTGATTCTGCCGGGCGGCACCGTGAATGCTGACCAGATTCGCATCGATAAGGATGCCGTGGCCCTGGTGAAGGGATTCACCGCAGCCGACAAGCCTATCGGCGTGATTTGCCACGGCGGTTGGATTCTCACCGATGCGGATGCACTGAAGGGCCGCACGATTACCTCCTACATCAGCGTCAAGACCGACCTGGTGAACGCTGGCGCCAACTGGGTCGACGAGGAAGTTGTCGTTGACGGCAACCTGATTTCCTCTCGCACCCCGGCTGATCTTGAGGCTTTCAACAAGGCGCTCGTAGAGAACTTCTAACCCACTCGCCTGCCCCAAGACTCATCAAAGGAAGGCTGTTGCCATGACTTCATATTGGGATAATCCAAAGTCACTGTGGAATCAGATTCCACAAAATGATGCGGAAGAGGCTTCCGCGCAGCAGCCGTCCGCGCCCGAGCAGCCTTCCGAACCCCGGCAGCCTTCCACGCCGGAGCAGCAACTTCCCGCACCTGAACAGCTTCCGCCACAGCAAGGGCACTACCAGGGATTGCTCTCGCACAACACTATCGTTATCCAGCAGATTCGAAACTTCATGGCGGATGATTTCGACATCCTGGATACCGAGGGCAATTGCATCGGCAAGATTGAAACTACTGGCGGCACGCTGAGCCGAATGTTTATGGGCTCTCGTCGTCTGACAGTGTCCGAGCCAGACCGCACTCCGGTATTCGTTATTACCGATCCGACCGATTTCGCCCTTGACAGCTACGAGGTCTACTACCCCGACCCGCAGGCGACATCCTCTGAAGGCAAGCAGCAGACTGGAGCAGAGGCTTCGCGCCTATTGGCAACTATTCAGCAGAAGTTTGCGTTCTTTAAGCGGCGGCTGGAAATTTCCATCCCCGGTTTTGCCAATTGCGAGGTCGACGGCGACGTTTGGCATTACGACGCAACCTTCAAGATTAATGACATCGAAGTTGCACAGATGTCCCGCAAGTGGTCGGGTTTTACAAATATGCTAACCGGCAATGAGCGCTATGTACTGCAGCTCAAGGATGATTTGCCGCCACAGCTACGCGCCGCGATTATTGGTGCCGCCATTGCCCTGGATTTGATGGCGAAAAAGGCGCGTTCCGACAGCTAGTAGCTACTGCCGACAACGCACCCTAACCCTTGTCCGGTTCTACCGCCGGCTACTATCGCGGCTGCGACGTACCCGCAGCCTGCGCGATGCGTCCGTCGATTTCCGTGATGCCATCAGAAACGGCATTGACATGTTCAGGGCGAACACCGGCATTGTCATTGATGCCGCCTTCCACAAAGCCAGTTACCGGTACACATGGAACCTCAACATTGCGCCCCAGCGCATTAGCTACCAGCGCAATTGCCCGCGGCGAGAAAGTCAGTCCGATGTGGCCCGACAGATCGGCAGAGCACCCATCCTGCAGGAGGATATTGTTGGACGTTGGTGCCTGCCACTGACTTGCAGCCATGGGAGTGACGGCTTCATCAACCTGGGTAGAAATTGCAACATAGTTGACACCCGGCTGCTCCAAGCCGCCCTCATTCATCTTGGCCATGAACTCGCTATGCTGCAGCAGATCCACCAGGCTCGGGCTGACAATGTACCCCGCAGCCTTATTGCCAGCGTTGTCGAACTGGTCGAGCTGCTCCAAACCATAGGAGATACCGAGCAGCGATGTGCCGTGCAGGACGCCCGCCAGGGACACTACCGTGCCTATACCCCGGCCCTGCTCCTGCTTGGCGTAAGCGGCAGCCAAGGTGCCACCAGCAGAGTGACCAACAATATCGACGGCGGTAGCACCAGTTTCAGCCTTGAGGGTGTCAATCTTTGCAGTCAGCTCAGCCAAAGCGGTGTCGAGCGGGGTCATGTTGCGCATGGTTGGAATAGAGCCCAGCACCGAAAACTCGTCAGGACCTAGCTTGCCGACGTTAAATGCGTACAGACACTTACCCATTGCCTTTAGCTCCGGTGCCATGCGCGCATAGGTCTGGTACGAGTTCGAGTTCATCCCGTGAATCATGACCACCGGATTCTCTCCAGGAGCAGGAACACAGTGCACATTTGTGCCCTCTGGACTGATGTTTTCCGTCATCCCCTGATTGACCATGACGGTGGGGAAATCATTTGCCTTTGGGCCCCACTCGCCCATTTCGGTCCAGGACAGGACCTGATCATTACCAGTTGCCGAAGCCGGTGCGGCAGCCGCGATAGGAGCCGCTGCCATAGCGACACCAGCTGCGGCTACCAGTGCTGTGGCCGACCGTGCCAGCTTCGAAAATGCTCGATGAGTGCCCATGATTACTCCTTGCGTAGAACAGTGAATAGCAAAACGCTTCCAATAAGAACTACGGCATGGGCAAGAGCCAAAAATTACAGGCTATGAATCGTTATCGTACTCTGATAGGCGACCAACCAAAGCCCCTAAACAGGGTTAATAAAATGTGAACTAAATATAACTATAATACTATCCCCCCCCAGTTCTGCAGGCTTTTAAAGTGATGTCGGCCATCGGGTGAAACAGAAGCGCGCACCCGCCCCATTCCTGTGCACGCTGCACTGACAGCGGCTGCAAATATCTCGATACTTGCAGGCGCAAGCACCTGCTCAAGCACCAATTCAGGAGTTAGCCCAGGTACACCCGATAAAAATATTTTTCATTAACTAACGAATTAATCGTAAAATTATGCAGCCGAAAATTACTTTTACTTCCCTTGGAGGATCCCGTGGAAGCTGCAGAAATCACTAGTTGGACTTTTGTCGAAGAGACCCCAATTCCTAAGGACGCACAGGAGCTGATGGTTCAAGGCGAACAGCCCTACGTGGCATTCAAGACATTCCGAGACTCTGCAATCTTCACCAATAAGCGTTTAATCGTACGAGATGCGCAGGGATTGACCGGCAAAAAGGTGGAGATGTATTCGCTTCCGTACAGCTCCATCAACATGTGGTCCACAGAAAACGCAGGCACTCTGGATTTCAACGCTGAAATCGAGCTGTGGACTCGTGCGGGCAAAATCAAAATTAAAATTGGCCGCGGCCTCGATGTCCGTGCAATTGACCGGCTAATCGGTAACTGCGTGCTTGCGTAACAGCCGTCAGCTGATTATTCCGCGATTCCCACGAGATTCTTTGGACCTTTTTCAATCTGTGGGAGTCATACTCCACAAGTAAATCTACAAATCCCTGTAGTATTCGCGAAGCTTCACTGCCATCAAAGAGCGACGCTTCTGCAGGAACTCGTGGTAGTTCTCAACAGTTGTGTCAACCAGCGACTGCGGAATGGCGTTGATTTCGAAGTTACGGTCAAGATCCTCACGCGACGTAATCTCACCGAGCGTCGACTCACCGGACTCAATTTGGGAGAACACCTCGCCCAAATATTCAGAGGGCATACGGTTGCCGATTCGAATATTTACCGCAGTCTCTGCGAACGCGTAGTTGGCTACCTGGTTGTAGTCGCGCTTATCGTTGACCCCACTTTTGCGAAGATAGTCTTTCGGAACTAGGTGATGAATATCGCCTTGGACTTCAATCATCGAGCTTACTAGCGCGTGCTTACTTAAGAACGCCGTTGCCTGCGCCTTAACCTGCGAAGCCATAAAGGCGCGGAATTGCGGATTACTCACGCTCGACGAATCGAAACGCTGAGGCAGTGTTACCGTCCAGAAGCTCTCTCCCAGCTCGCCTTCTTCAAGCTCCTTCAACGCTGCGACCGGCCCGACTCGGTCAATTGCACGCAAATCTCGTTCAAAAGTCGACTCAAAACTACCTGACGCTCTACTGGTCAACTGCGTCATTACAAACCATCGCCTAACGACGCTACTAACCTCCGGATCCGGCCGGCCGTCCGCACGCATGATGAGGAACAGCGCGTACGCAAAGTTGACCGCGTTGCTTGAGGTAATCATGTTTTTCTTGATAAAGCCTGTCGATCGCAGAATTACCAAGAACTTCTTGAACTCATACTTGTTAACGACGCGGAGTAGCGCTTGTTCGAACTTGTTGTACGCTTCCGGAATTCGCTCAGGGTAAAACTTTCTGGTTTCAGGATCGAGGCCGCTGAGTTCACGAACAACGAATGAAACCCGACCACGCCGAAACGCGACCATCGACGCGACACGAATAAGGTCTACATACGACGGATCGTAGAGATCCTCGGTGTCATCTTTAAGCCACTCAATCTCCCGCCAGTATTGAGTCTGCACAAACTCTTCATCATTACGGAGCTCGCCGTAATCATGCGGACTTACTGCTAGATGTGCGAAGTAGTCAATGAGCTTCCGCAGGTTGCGCCCTTGATCTCCGTAGGAACTAATCTTGCTCATGACGAAGTCGGCGCTAGACAGTGCTACGCCCTTGGAGTTGATGCGCACAAAAATTTCGGCAACAGTCTCGATATCGAGCTCATCGCTCAGTGCAATGATTCCAATTGGGGCTTTCTTGATTCCCATCAGCTTTTCCAGCGCAGTCGCAACTACTTCGCCGTCGGCTTCAGGGTTCTTCGCCATGTACTCGTTCATCGGCCGATAAACATTGTTCGACCGCAGGAACTCCGAGATGTCGTAGATCCACTCCGGTTGCTTCTTCAGCACTGGTGTTGCAGTCGCAAATTCCTCAGTTTGCGGATTGAAGCAGATAACAATCCGCTTGGTCTTAAAGTCCTTGCCCATCACCGGCTGCCCGGCAACGGCAGCACGCAAAGCAGTAATGCGCTGTTGACCATCAATCAGAATCTGCTGATAACCGGCATGGCCGCCGCCTTTAACCGGTACCTGTTGACTTTGCCAAGTAATGAGGAACCCCACCGGGAACCCGCGATACAGCGAGTCCATCAAATCGCGAACTTTTGTACTGTTCCATACAAATGGTCGCTGCATTTCGGGGATAGCGATAGTGTCGCTCTCAATCCATCCAAGCAGCGTTTCGACTGTGTGCTGGTTCACGGCGTACATGCTCATGCCGATAATTGTTCCACAGTTACACGAATTCTCTTGGCGTTTAGGGAACACATTCCTTGCATTTGAGCACTACTCACTTCTGGAAATACTTTCCACGCCAGGATTGCTCGCACGTACGAAAACGGCCTCACCTACACGCCAACGCTAAGCGTCAAAGACATGCTAGGGAACCAAGACCAACAGCACCTAACTCTCCAACCGCTCTAGAACCAGCGCAGCGACTTCATCAATTTTCTCTGCATAGCCAGTGCGCTGGTTCAGCTGAGTTCCCCGCACGCCATCGGTTGCTTGCAGGTCTGCAATTGGTGAATGACTGTCCTGGGCGGCCGCCGGCATGGAGTACATGTGCGGCACATGCCCAATCAGGTTCTGGTCACACGAATGCCCGAGGTTATCGCCGATTCGCTTTGCTTCGTCGTCAAACTTGCCGCGGAATCGTTCAAACGCTCCGACCAGCTGCTCTTTACCGTTCGAGCGCCGCTTCACGTATTCCAGCGTTGCGTAGCCAAGATACTGAAGCCCACGCCCATCGTGTCCGAGCAGCCGAAGCTTTCGAGTTTTCTTCGAAATATCTGGCGAGTAGTTCCTCCACTGAGCAAGATTCCCCTCGGAAATTTCGCTGTACTCAGTCACCCAGTCGTTAAACCACTTGGCGAGGTTTCCAAAGGCGTGAAAGCTAAACAGGTCGGTTGACGTCGGAGTAACGAAGGCGTCGCAGCCCGGAAGTACGGTGCGATTGAACGGGCCTAACGACGGTCCCACGTCGTAGAAGATGTAGTCGTACCGATCCTCATCCTCCATAGCCACAGCCAACTGCCCGGCCCAGTGGATTCGCCGAAAATCACCAGTTTTCTTGGCTAGCGATGACTGCCATGCGTCACTTCAAGGTTGGAAAGAGCCGGGTGCCCTGGCAGAACATCGACACCAAACCGTTCGGACCGCACCGGTCGGATGTCAGGTTCGATATCGGTCTCGCCCTCCCGTAGCGGAATGAACAACGCGTAGACGGTATTAGCCAGCGAGTCCCGCTCGGCTTGCTCAACATTCTTACTGCTCAGGTAGATTTTCGCGTGCTGTTCTTCAGTCAGCATGAGCTGTGTGGCATTACACTGCGGATCGCAATCTACATAGAGTACTCGTTTACCCTGACGAGCGAAATAATGGGCGACATTGGTGGAAAGCGTGGTCTTCCCCACTCCACCCTTGTTGTTGAAGAAACTGAGTGTCCGCATCGGGCGTCCTATTTACGTAAAAACAGTCTCCCGATTGCATAAGACCTGAAGCCCACTCAAGTAACCCCGCAACGACAGGTCACACCCGGCGAGGCATCAATATTCACAGTAGGAAACAACAATCACCACTCAGCATCTCGAAGCTCTCGTTTAGCCGAAAATTAAACGAAGCATACTACCAAGATCTCAGTTAGCATTTCCTTTCTTAATCTCACTCCGAATGGACTTTAGCTCTTTAACAATTCTCTCCATTTCCGTGGGACTAAAAATCTTGCCACGATAGATTGACGGATCTAAAGAGAACTCGCTCGAATATTTCCGCCCTTTGTGATCCTCATAGGAGATTTCAAGAACTGTACTCGCTAATACTCCTTCACTCGAAATCTCAAGTTTTGATTCTTCAGCAGTAGTCCAATATGGAAATGAAGCCTTAAATCCTGGCAACCATGCTTTATAGTCTTTTTGCAACAATCCCTGCTTTAAAAGATCCAGCGGCCGCATTGAATAATGCCGTCCGCTAGGACATCTACTATTTAATTCTTTCAAAGAAACAGGAGTAGGTAGCGGTGGAATGAACCTAAACTGAATATTATTAGCTTCTGTTTTGCCAGAATTCGTAATTTCAATACTTAAGTCATCTTCTGGTTTTATGGGCGGAAGCAGAGTCGCCTGCATGATAGGACGCGTTGATTCAATTTGAGAATCTCGGATTTGTCGAAAATTCAAAAGAGCAACTACTACCGAAATTGTTGCAACCATCAAAGCCGCAAATGAGATGAGAGCCTCTGTTCGACTTGTTGTCCACCAATTAAAAAATGAAATAAGATAATGCAACTGTCCTCGCCTAAAGAAGATAAATCCTTCACAATTCGCTCTGTCTCCATCACCACACGGACCACACGCCCGATGAGCTCCACGATGTAGCGTGGCTTGCCCACCTCGTCGACCCCATCATTTGCGTCATGGACTAGGCCGGAGGCATTGTCGATGACCTGGTAACAGTAAAGGATGCGCCGGATTGCTCTGTAAATCGTTAGCCGCAATATGCTTAAATACGGCCACGACACTGATGCCCTTCCCGCTATTGATGAATTTCTCCGCAACTTAAGTTTGCTAATTGCTAAGCATTGTCTTCGGATCTGCTACTCCGCTGTATTGATCTCACACTCACCGAAGCTAGCGGTGGTGACGCCCGTCTCTACCCGGCTGGCTCCAGCCTTCTAAGCGCGTAACAGCGAATGTGTCGTCAGAGCGCATGTACGCTAACGCGTCATCTCCCCCCCCCCCCCTGGCCGCTGCCTCTTCGCGTCCTAAATCCTGCCAGTGTAAATGTGGTTCGAATCGTAGCCAGCGTCGATACACGTCTCTCGCTGGGGTCGAGCGATCCCCCCCCCGCTGCTTGGATGTGGAGTCACGGGTGTATCCGATAAGCACGGTTATACCTCCGCTGTTTCTGCCGCTGCTTCTTCGAGGTCCGCAGGAAGACTGTGGTGCAGAACGTATCCGCGCAAGAGCTTGTCGGTGGCCATGCGGATCTTAAAACGCGGGAGCTTCTTACCGGTCTGTTGATGGAAGTAATCGGCAGCAGCATCCAGGTCAACAGAGCTAATGACACCATCGAAACGGCCGTATTCGTTGATATGAGCCTCATCCACGTGCGCGGCGAGGATTATTCGCAGCAGTTCAGGATCAACACCGATAGCGCGCACAAGCTGATCAATCTCGCGGTCTTGCTGTGAGAGTTTGTACTCGTTGATGTAGTCCTGTACGGCCTTACCAGGCTCAAGAACAGCATCGCCGGATTGGATGTCATGGAGCCAGCGGTTCGCAAAGACCTGGTCGTCAGCGCTTAAGCGGGCAAAGCCCGCGTGCAGGTCTGAAAGCAGTTCATCGAGTTCAGACTGCGGCAGGCCAGCCTCAATAGCGCGTAAGTACTTCGTGTACTTCGCATTGAGGTAGTCAGCGTCAATACGTGCAGTGTCGATGTGTGTGATGTGAACGTTGATGTCGTACGGCGGGCGGTCATCCTCGCCTCCCCCGCCTGGTTCCGGTTCGGGTTCACCGCCAGAACGGTCAAGTTCCTTGTAGCGCGACAGCAGCGCGATGTACACCGACTCAGTCAGTTCGACTGTAATCTCGGTGTCGGCAAACTGGTACGTGTCTTGCTCCCAGGTAAAGCCCTGGACCTGTGCTGCTTGGAGATGCTCGTATAGTTCGGGAAGCACCTTGGCGAACTCAAGGCGATCAGCTTCATCGTCCGGCAATCGAGAGAAGTCATCGATGCCAGCAAAGAGTCGCTTAATAACGGTAAAGCACTGATTAATCTGAATTAAGTGCTCGTCGAGCCGATCGACAAACAGCCCAAAGGGTTTATCACCAGAGTAGAGCTTGACTGCGGCGTCAATGTTGCGTTGCATCGTGTACGGCTTGCGGTAGTAGCGGATAGAGCCGAAGGGCTTCTCTGGGCCAAAGACGCGGTTAGTACGCGAAAATGCCTGAATGATGTTCTCGTAGGCGATGACCTTGTCCAGATACAGGGTGTTTAACCACTTGGAATCGAAGCCAGTGAGCATCTGATCGACGACAATGAGCAGGTCAATCTGCTTATCGTGTGTAAACGTCGGCGTGTTGTACGGCGCCTTGTGCGCCAGCCGCGCAGCAATATCGCGCTTGAAAGCGTCGTGCGTCGGCATGGTGAAGTGCTGGTCAAACTTGGCGTTGTAATGCTCAAGCACTTCGATGAGGCCGTCTTCTTTAGCGAGCTGTGTATCCCCGGTGTTGTCGATGTTCGGATCGAACAGCGCCGTAACGTTCAACTGCGGGTAGGTATCACGGAAGATACGGAAGTACTCGATTGCCTCAGGAATAGAGTGAGTGGCAAGAATTGCATGGAAAGTGTTGTTTCGGCTGAGGTGCCCCCAGTGCTTCGCGATGTCGGCAGCGACAGCAGCACGGTGCTCAGGCTGGTTGTACTGCGACATTGGCAGGTAGTCTTCGATGCCTTTGTCGTAGGAGCCGTCATCATGGCGCACACCGGCCATCGGGACCTGCGCCTTGTCCATGAACTTGAGGAAGACCTTTTCTTTCTTTGGGTCGCTAAAAGCATCTTGCTCATTGGTAGCCTTCGCTCGTTCCAAAGCAATGGTTTCACGAACATCATGCGCGCGAAAGGTTTCGACCATCTCGGGATCGAAGCCGAGCACATTGCCGTCACGAATACCGTCGGCAATGGAATAGCGGTGCAGCTCATTGCCGAAGATAGTGGCAGTGGTGGAATGCACCTTCTGGTTTTCGTCGTGGATCGGAGTACCTGTAAAGCCAAAGAGCAGCGCGTCTGGCAGCGTGGTCTTGATGCCCAGCAGCATGTCTCCGAAGGTGGAGCGATGTGCCTCATCAACGATGAAGACGATGCGCTTCTCACGCAGCTTCTTCAGGACTGGCGCGCGCAGGGTCTCAGCCTGCAAGTGATGGAACTTCTGCAGTGATGTCACAATCAGCACTGACGTGTCGTTTGTCAGCAGCCGCAGCAGCTCATCAGCGCTAGCGGTGTCTGCAACGTCGATGGTATCTCCGCCGTAGCTGCGGTAGTTCGCCAGCGACTGCGTGCCCAGCTCCACACGGTCAAGCAGGAACACAACCTTGTCGGCGTTCTTAGAGTCAGCGATAAGCTGCGCGGTCTTAAAGCTAGTGATGGTCTTGCCAGAGCCGGTGGTATGCCAGATGTAGCCGCCCTTGTTGTCGCTGCCCCACTCGTGGCTTTCTACTCGGTCAGCGATGCGGTGTGCTGCAAAGTACTGGTATGAGCGCATGACCATGAGCACCCCGGCTGCGAGGTCAGTGACCGTGTAGAAGCCGATGAGTTGGTGAGCCATGGGGATCGACAGCAGTGAAGTGACAACCGCCGGCCAGTCGTTGATCGGCTCGTTGTTGAAATCAGCCCAGTTGAAGAAGAAATCAGGGTTGAACTTGCCCCCGGGGCCAGGGTTAGCAAAGTACAGCGATTCAGTCGGCGTCATCGCAACGAAGATTTGCACCAGCGAGAACAGGCCAGTGTAGACACCCTCATGGGCGTACTTGATGATCTGGTTCGTAGCCTGCGAGACAGGAACACCAGAGCGCTTCAACTCAAGGTGGATCACCGGCATGCCGTTGATCAAGAGCATAAGGTCGCCGCGCCGCTCCGGCATAAGCTTGTGGGCTGCCGTAGAGAACTTCGGCTGCCGTGCGATCTGATAACAGGACTGACCACCAGCGATCTCGCGGCGGTCGTAGATTTTAAGCGAGACTTCTTTGCCCAGGTTGTGCGCCTCAGGAGCATCACGAGTAATAGCCACACTACGCCCGTTAATGAACTCGTTGAGTCGCAGCGGCGTGCGCAGCTCAGTGATCTGCTCGATGATCTGGTCCATCTCAGTCGATGTCAACGGCACATCACCTAGCCGGTCCTGGTCACGGTTGTTGTTGTAAAGAATCTCAGCCCAATTCTCGATGAGCTGGCGCTCAGTGGGACGGTCAAGTACCTCATCCCAGCCGTGACGGCGCAGCATAGCGACAACGTCGTCCTCAAAACGGGCCTCGTGTGTATACGTCAGTGGTGTAGTCATGGTGAGTACTCCTTAGACGAACATGCGCTGCAGCAGCGCAGTCTTCGCTTGAACCAGTTGTGTGATGTAGCGGCGCTCAGCTGCGATAAGCGCATCGAGATCAGCGAAGACCTCACCGATAGCACGCTGTTCTTCGAGGGTGGGGAACGAGATCTCAAGTTCCATCGCCCTTGTCTTCGATATGTTGAACCGGGAGATTCCTTGTGCCAGCAGGGTCATCTTTTTGCGGAAATCAGGAGACCGCAGAACATAGGCAAGGAATTTGCTGTCCAGCTCTGCAATTGGCCGGAAACCAAAGCAGAAGCTATTGAGGTAAATGCTTCGGCCTTGGCCTAGCCAAACAGCACTCATACCGACCTCTTCTGGAACCTCAGAAGACACGGTGAAAAGCACGTCACCGATCTTTACCTCGTTCTGGCGATTGTCGATATCGGTTGTGCCTAACCGGCTTGCATCGGTAATAAGTGCACGCTCGAAAACGTCAAGGTACGTGATGTAGCGAGCATCGCCGTGGCCGAAGTCTTCCTTGGTTTTCCCAGTTAGTCCGCCGTAGGACGACCCAAGGTTCTTAAGCGGCTTCGCTTCCCACGCCCCGCTGAACCCACCGAGCCGTAACTCCGGCTCATCGGCACCGTCTTGCGGGAACATCCGCTGCAACAGCGCAGTCTTGGTCTGATTCAGGTTCGCGTGCTTGTCGCGGCGATGCTCGATAAGCACATCAAGATCAGAGAGGAGTTCACCGATGGCGCGTTGTTCTTCAATGGCAGGAGGCACTGGAATCGGTACTGCAAGGAACTGTTCGTTATAAAGACGTCGAATCGTCGTCCCTTCAATCCCATTCCAATCGGTTATTGAATAGAACTGTTCGAGATAGGAGTTAAGCAACCCCCCATTGTGGTCAAGCCAGATAATGTTGGAGTCTTGGAAGTATGCAGGTTGTCCGTTGTAGACAAGGGTCCTACCAATACTTCCTGACGCAGAAATTAGGACGGCGCCTACAGATGGGTGCGGGTATTTGGCTCTGTAAGCGTCATAAAGAGACTGCGGAATAAAGGCGTCCGGTGCTTTACCGAATGTCCCGATTTTATAAAAAGGAATGTCGCCAGTAGGAGCAGTTTGGTGTTTGAAGATGCGTTTATTCATCCCCACGCGTCCAAAATCGCCTAATTTGGCCCAACGCCACTCACCATCGAATCCATCAAACCGCAGTGCCGGGGTGTTGTTTCTAGTCACGCTGACCACCTCCCAGCATCTGCTTCAGTGCTGCGACAGCCTGCAGGTCCGCATTCGAGCCAGTGAGCTTGTCCAGCGATGTAAGCAAGCTGCGTTCAGTGGTAGCGATCTTCTCATCCAACTCAGTCAGTGGCGTGGCGTACTTATCCTGCAAGTGCAGTACCTGGTCAGCGAGTTCACGCAACGCAAGCGATGGCAGCAGCGCGAGCTGGACCATGAGCGCTGCAACCCACTTCATCGAGAGCACCTCTACGACTTGATCGTCGGTAAGGTTCTCAACAGTCTCGTGTGTCTTGGCCTCAAGCTCTTCGTCGGTCTTCTTGAGCTGCGATTTCGCCTTTGTCAGGCGATCAAGCAACTGCTTCGCTTCGATTTGAATAGCCTCAACACTGCCTTCTGACCACTGCTGATCCTTCGGAAGTGCTTTGACTGCCTTGTTGAGGTCGCCCTTGCGGAAGCCATCTTCCTTAGCGTTGAGCACATCAGCTAGGTCGGCCTTGTCTTCTTCGCCTAAGCCCTCAATAAGAGCTGACAGCTCAGCGTCAATGCTGTCGCGCTCATCGGTCAAGTCAGATACTTGACGCTTAAGCTCGGGCAGGTACAGGTCGCGGATGACCTCAAAGGTCGCAACGCGGCCTTCATGTCCCACACACTCGTAGACCTTCTTCTTGTCCTTGGTTTTCCATTCCATGACCGGGTCAATGACCCGCATTGCGTCCCAGCCCTCGGTCTGCAGGATCGTCAGATCGTTGGCAATGGTAAGCCACTTCTCATGCAGCAGCTGATATCCCTGGTACTCGTTAACCAGTGAAACAGGCGCCAGACGCGTAAACAGGTCAGCCTTAATCGCATCCTCGGCGGTGTTGACTGGAACAGCCATTGCGTTGTCGATGAGGTCTGCTTCCAAAGACTCAGCAAAACCGTCTAGAGCCGTGTTCATCGTGTCTGCCAGTGCTTTGGCAGCGCTGTGTTCAAGGACAGTCTTGCGAATATCGTCGGTGCGGATGGTTGCATACCCGTTGCTATCTTCATCAAACAGCGTTTCACGCAGGCCCGGCAGCACGTTCCAGTACTCAGCGAGAGTGTCGATCTCGCTTACAGGGACACCGCCGTTGATGGTGGCGAAGAAGTCCACAGGCTCTGGCGGCAGCGATGCCGAGACGTAGCGCGGGATGTTCAGGTTGTAGTCGTTCTCGCGGATCTCATCACGAGACACAACCCGTGCGAAGTGCTCGACGTCTTGACGTTCATGAACAGTATCAACGATGCGCTCAATATCTCGGGCACGCAGCAGGTTGTTTTTGCCGTCCTTTACAAAGCCTTGGGAAGCGTCGATGAACAGCACGTCATCACTAGAGCGCTGCTTTTTCAACACCATGATGATGGTTGGGATACCGGTGCCGTAGAAGATTGATCCCGGCAGGCCAATGATGGTGTCGATGTTGTTGGCCTCGATAAGGCGGGCACGGATCGTTTCTTCTGTGCCACCCCGAAAGAGCACACCGTGCGGCAGAACGATGGTCATAATGCCATCCGGCTTGACGTGGAAAAGCTCATGCAGCAAGAAGGCATAATCAGCCTTGGTTTCGGGGGCTAGCCCATACTGAGTAAAGCGCGGATCGGTCTCCATACCCTCCGGCTCCCACTTCTGTGAATAGGGAGGGTTCGACACAACAGCATCAACAAACAGCGGGGAGTAGGTGTTTTCCGGGTCAGACTCGTCGAACATTGGCCAGTCGTGCTTAAGGCTGTCGCCGTTGCGCGCGACAATGTTGTCCGTTTTAACCCCTCGCATCACCAAGTTCATGCGCGTGAGGTTAAAAGTATTGTCCTTAAGCTCTTGAGCGAAGTACTTAATCGCGTCTGGGTCACCCATATGACGTGCAACAGCTTGGCCGATATTTAGCAGCAGTGAACCAGAGCCAGAGGTCGGGTCGTAAATGGTCAAGGTCTCGCGGCCTTGGGTGTGTGCTGCAACGATGCGGCTCATGATCTCAGAGACCTCATGCGGGGTGTAAAACTCTCCCGCCTTTTTTCCCGCATTAGCCGCAAATTTCGAGATCAAGAACTCGTAGATGAACCCAAGCACATCGTAGCCTTGTGTGCCATCAGTCGGGATGTCGTTAATAAGGTCCAGCAGGTCCTTAATAGCCTTGGTCTGCGACGTGGCGTTGCTACCCAGCTTCGACAGTCCCGTCTCAAGAGTGCGGAAGATGTCTTTGAAGACATGACTGCGGCTCGACAGGATGAGACGGTCAAATGCCGCTAGCGCATCACGCACATCAGCAACACCGAAGTCACTGCCTGCAGCGCGCCACGTGGAGTGGAGGTTGTTGTAAGCGATGAAGTAGCCCAGGCGGTGCTGTACGAACTCGACAATTTCGGGGTCGTCTTCGACGAGAACCGCAGCAAGCTCATCGGGTTCCACATCATTGGCGTACATCAGCTGCTCGACCTGATCGGAGAGGAACTTATAGAAGATGAAGCCAAGAATGTAGTCCTTGTACTCCTGCGCCTCAATTTTGGAGCGCATGGTGTTCGCAGATTCCCAGATGCGCGATGCGAGTTGTCGTTTATCCATGATGCAGTACCCTTTACCTGTTAGTTTTAAATCGGTCACATCAGTATATCCACGACTGAAGTATGGTTACATGCGTGTAACAACAGGTTAAATCTGCAGGGAATCAGCGTGCCAAATGCAAAGCGTAAATTAATCCGTTCATCGGCGATAGCGAGCGGGTAACAACTGACTGCTGACGTCAAGCAGTCTTCACGCGAGGCGGGACAATTCTCGTCTCTCCTAACCTCTTGGACAGAACGCAACTATTCACCAGCAGCCGCGTGAACCAGCGCTTTCTTTGCGCGAAAACCCCGCAGTCCGCTATTCGGCAAAAACCCAGCCCGCCCGATAGCTCGACAGCTGAATAACGAGTATCGCTAAAACCTCACACATCCATAACAAGCTCCGCAACTTGACCTTCGGTCTCTTTCAATGCTGACTCCGATAACTGTACGTCAAAAGCCGCTTCAATCTGCATGCCTCAGGCGAGAGAACGATATAGTTCTTCAATCAGTTCCTGAGGTTGCTCCGTAACCATCTCCCCGGCGGACAAGAAGACCCGACGGTGGCGCTTACATCGCCTCCAGTTAGCAGATACATTTGAGAATGATTCATTCCATAAGATTATCAACCTCAGAGTCAGTTTACACGTGTCAATCACTCCGTTCTGACTTTAGATCGAGACCCAGGCGGTTTGTTAAGCACCAGAATAATTAACCAGACACATATTCAATTACCGCAGTCTCCGCCGCATTTTTAATACGACGTGCTCGTTTCTCACCGATATTCCTAACGGTTTGAAAATCTTCCTCAGACGTTCTAAGTACGTCACCAACAGTCAATAACCCAAGTTCGTCGAGAGCAGACCGAAGAAAGCCAGTAAGTTCCAGAATCGACGTACTTTCTTCAAACCGGCTCTTCAACGCCTCATTATTAGATGTGTCAAGCTCATCGGGCGAAATCCTTTGAATTGTTTCATAGCAAGGATGGTTTGCACCGAATTCAATCATTCGCTTTATACTGAAGTGAGATGCAAATTCTTGACCGTAAGGAACGATATTATCATTACTAGCAAAGAGCATTCCGAAGTTAACAAGATACCGAGTACCAATCTCGCGCCTAGTTGCTCGGATACCCGATTGATCCTCTATGACAATACCACTATAGGAAAGCAAATTTAATGCCGCACGGACTGATTTAGGGGCGGCCCGGTGAACCCAGAACGCGCCGGCCTTATCATCTTTCTCTTCATTACGGGCTAGCAGCTTGGGTAAAACGTCCCTCTCAATAAAATCTCGTCCCCACATGATCAGTTCTGAGTGTCCGGGATATCGATCAGCTAACGCCATAAAATCAGCCCACAATGTTTCACGGAAATATTGTTTAACAACTCTATTCAAACTAGTGCTGTTCCACTTTTCCATATTTGAAAATAGCTTCAAAAGAATTCGGGGATTCCCCATCGAAGCGAAAGCAAGGACTTTGAAGTATTCCCTTTGGCGATCAACCACTGGTTTTAAGCCAACGTCTTGCTTAATTAAAATTTCCTTCATCTGATCAATGTAACCATCGGCACTGATGTTACGCTCAACATCAATTATTGAGGCATCATGACTTGGTTCAAATGTATCTCCATAGGAAGTTGTTCCTGGGTAAACCGCGGCTTTCACAGAAAGAAACGGACTCCGCAGGTCCCGCATTAAGGTGAAAAACTGACGCTGCTGCGGCGGCATGAACGCGTGTGCAGCTTCGTCGATATAGAGATTAATTCTAGACAGATTACAATCCTTACAAAGCCTCTCAGCAAACTCCTTCAAATCTTCAACATCCGGTGCGCTGAGAATTGTATCAATATCAACCCCTTTGCCACCAAAAAGTTCGTAAGCCTTTACAACTTTCTTGTCATCACCAGTAAGAGAGTATAGAGCGCTTTTATCCGAAACCCGGAGTCCATTTTTGGCGACCTCGTTTTTAATACTCCGGGAAATCTTACTCAACATCCATGGAATAAATTTATCTTCGACATTCCACATTAAACCAGACCTGGCAAATGAAATATATACAGGTAATACGGATTCTTCATCTCTATTGTGTAACGATTTCCGCAAACGCTCCTGAGCAATTCTAATCAAAAACGACTTTCCAACGCCGCGGCTGCCGCGCAAAAGGATCGTAGACGCAGAACACAACTCGTCAACTATGTCTTCCAATGTATCTGTGCCAACATAACAGTTGACAAGCTCGTCATCTTGAAAGTCTTCAGTTCGAAAACGGAACTCTGTCTTATTGATCACTTGCTACTCCAATCATCTCACGCACTTCTGGAATATGAGAAAAATAATGTTGAATATCATCCAACACGGCATCCAAAATAGGTTCTTGATTTCTATTATGCCTTTGCACTGAATATATTTCACTTATTATACCTTCGCCATACCTTACCAGCAAGGCAAATAGCAATCCCTTTCCGGCATCCAAGGCACGTTTACACCAATCGTCAATATTTTTTTCTGAATAAACAATATTCTCAGGCAACAATGAAGTAAATGCCGCCTTTGCATGCACAAATTCTGAACATGTACGATAGACGTCTCCAACAGAATCAGCGTAGCACTTAGAGGCCGATCTCAGTTTGGGATTAAATGCATTTATGAATCTAGAAGAAAGAACTCCCTTGTCACCTAAAACCCCCGCAGACCAATGGTAATCTATTCGATTATTTTTCCACTCTCTATACTCCAGTTCGTTTGCAGAAAAGTATACTGAGGCGAAACCTAACTCGAGAAATGTCCGTAAACTCGAATATGCCTGTCGATACAAGCCAGATGCAGCACAATACTGAGCAAGTGCAAACTCTTTACGAGAAGTGATTAAGTCTTCTTTTGCATACTCATTTAAAAATGGAAGCCAACTACTTAGACTGTGGTCAATTAGGTTAATTTCACCAAATTCTCTCCGTTTACTATTAAATGTCTTTTCAATGCAATCGCTTTCCACTGAATTAATTTCGAGGAAGATGTCTTTTAGTTGATCCATGATTTAACAGTTTCCTTTCCGAATAGGTTTTTACATCAAACAATGTCTGTACTGTTTTTCATAATTAGGATGAGCTTTTCGTGCCATATCGCTTTATCTCCAGCCCTAAAACGAAATCTATAGCTAAAGTCACTTAGTTTTAGAGGTCGCTAATCCTTCCCCAACAACCCCAACCTGCCCCGCAGCATCCGACACAGCATCCACACGCTTCACGGCGGGGTCAGCACCCCAGCGCTCATCAGGCAGAGCACTGATGCCCTTCTTACCGAAGCCGTCCGTCCCCACCACAACGTGACCAGCAGCATCCTCACCAGCGCCAAAGCCTTCAGCAAGTGCCACAGCCAGATCCGCCACCAGGCCAGCACCGAACTCCGGGTCCTCGCCCTTATCAATCGCAGCGCGCGACACAGTGCCGTGATTACCAACAATCACAATGCCAGCAGCCGGGCGCAGCGTCCCCTCCTCATATTCGACGAACCCGCCGCCCTTCAGGGCCTCCAGTAACAGCTTTCGGTCAGCAGCGGAAGCCCTCTCTCCCCCATCCTTATCCAGCTCCAACACCGGAGCCAGCGCCTGACCAGCCTGGCGGCCTGGCTCGCGGCGCTCCGGGTCCAGCTGGACATCAGCCGGCAGCGAGGTAGAAACCGTGTCCTTCAGCTCGTCCGCACCAGCGGAAGAGAGGAACTTATCGGTCAGCTTCAGCACGCCCGCATCCGGGGCGCCAGCAGCGCGCAGGGTCTCGGAAACCCCTGCCAGCTGCTCATCCGTGGCATCAGGAGTGGCGACAACAAGGACGGGAACATCCTGCAACGAGTCCTTAACAATCTCGCCGACGATGGGCTCGATGATGCGGTTTGCTTCATCGGCACGCGCTTGCTGCGCATCGGCACGCGCGACAGCCTCATCGCGCTCGGACGCGGCACCCGTGCCGAAATCAATGCCTGCACCAGCGGGGTTCAGCACATAAGCACCCAGCGCAGCACCTGCCGCAACACCGAGGGCAGCACCTGTCACACCAGCTGTGAACTTCCCGCTCCTGCGCTTCTTCCCCATCGCCCGTCCCTTTTCCTTTCGCCGACGCCTCAATCAGCTCTGACAGCCGAAAACTTTTAGGCGCTCCTAGTGCTCGAATACCGCTAAAACTACTTAAACAGCCCCTGGAACCACAGTGCAATGGAGTTCCACGTATCAATCAGATTCTCACTGACAGAACCATCACCGGAGGTACCAGCGATAGCGAAGATCACCGCAACGGCGACAAAGATAGCCAGGATTGCCCAGGCCACACCGAAACCACGGCTATTGACCTGGTAGAGGTCGGCGACCATGCGACCGTCGACAAGCTTCTCCCCGACCTTCAAACGCGACAGCAACGCCGACGGCACACCGCTTTGATTCTCAGCGTGGTAGATGCTGTCGATGTTCTGCGGGGCGCCGACGGAGACGACCATGTCGGCGTCGTGATGCGCGGCGAAGACCAGCGCCAAGTCAGTGGCGGAATCGGACAGCGCCGGGAATGTCATGGCGCCAATGCCGAGGTCCTGAATGCGCTCAAGGCCCACCGCGTGACCGTCCGGGTCAGCGGGCAGAATCACGCAACCAGCGGACCGCAGCGCCTCCGAGTTGATGTTCTCCGGATCACCGATGATGTAGTCCGGCTCGTACTTCAGGTCGAAGAGCGTGTCGGCACCTGCATCGACGCCGATGAGCAGCGGCTCGTACTCGCGGATGAAATTCTTTAGATCTTCCAGCGTCTTGCGGTGTCCCTCACCGGGGCTGACCACAACGACCTTGCGGCCGTGCAGTGGCTCTGTCTCGTCCGGAATGCCCAAGCCATCGATGTAGAGCGGAGACTCGGTCTTGGCGAACTCCACCAAGTTGCCGGAGAGCGCCTCCAGGCGGTCGACCATGCTGGTGCGGCCCTCATCGAAGGCGCGCTCGAGCTCGTCCTGGTCGACCTCGTCGCCCTGCCCAATCAGGCGGTCACCGTGGTAGAGCTTGCCGTCGTGAAGCCTTGCGTTCTTGCCGTCCTTGAGCTTCTCGAAGACCTCGGCGCCGGCGTTCTGCACCATCGCAATGTCGGCATCGCGCATCATCTGCGGGCCGTAATTCGGCACAAAACCCGTGGTAAACGCGCCGGTGTTCACCACTGCGGCGACCTTGGCATCAATCAACTGCTGTGCCAGTGGACGCGAGATATCCGGCGCATCAATCACCACGATGTCGCCTTCGCCCATGCGCTTGAGCGCACGCTCCAGGCGGGAACCGTCCCGCACAGTCCCCGAAATGCCAGGAAGATCTTTTTCGTTCCGAGAGAACAGACTCATGGCACTTAGTCAAACATAAGTGCAGCTACTTGGCCGCGAAGGCGCGCCGAGCTTGATCCAGAAGATCTTGCGCGTGCGCGCGTCCGGAGTCCGAATCGTCCAAGCCCGCCATCATCCGCGCGAGCTCGTCAATCCGCTCCTCATCGCCCAAGCTCGTCACCTTCGACGACACCGCGCCCGAACGGGCATCCTTACTGACCACCAAGTGGGTATCCGCAAACGCCGCCACCTGAGGCAAGTGCGTGACGACGATCACCTGGTTATTCACCGCCAACTGCTTCAGGCGCTTGCCAATTTCCACAGCCGCGCGCCCACCAACACCGGCATCGACCTCATCGAAAACCATCGTGTGCCCGGCCTGTCCTTCGGCGAGGACAACTTCCAATGCCAGCATGATGCGGGAGAGCTCACCGCCGGATGCGGATGAGGCCAGCGGGCGCGGCTCGGCACCTTCGTGGGCACGGAGCTTGAACTCGATGTTGTCCACGCCAGCGGGGCCAAAGGTCTCGGCCTTGGTAATCTCCACCACCAGCGAAGTGTGCGGCATGGCCAAGCCCTTGAGTTCCTTGGTCACGGCCTGTTCCAGGCGCTTTGCGGCTTTTGCGCGGGCCTTCGAGAGCTTCCGCGCGGTCGTGCCGAGCTTCTTCTCCGCGGTCTTAATCTCCGCGGTGAGCTTGTCCAGCGCTTCGCCGGAGACATCCAGCGTGGCGAGCTTGCGCTCCGCCTTATCCCGCCAGGCCAAGACACCTGCGATGTCCGGGGCGTACTTGCGGGTGAGGTTCTTGATCTCCACCTGGCGCTGCATGAGCTTGTCCAAGGACTCGGTTTCCTCCGGCAGGCCGGAGAGAAACGCGCCGAGGCCAGCGGAGATCTCGGAGAGCTGGCTGGTCAGTTCATTGAGTTGGTTGGAAAACTCGGTGAGTTCTTCGTCGTCTGCGGCAGCGAGCTCATTCGCGGCGGCGCCGAGGAGTTCGGCGGCACCGGAGTCTCCGGTGGCGGCATCCATGCCGGTCGTGCTCACGGCGGCGGCGCCATCGATGGCGGCCAGCGCCACGGCTGCTGCATCGCGGAGGCCGTCCAGATCCTGCATGCGGCGGATCTGGGAGGCCAGGTCCTGGTCTTCGTCCGGTTCGGGTGAGACCGCATCGATTTCTTCGATGGCGAAGCTGAGCTGGTCGGCACGCATGGCCAGCTCGCGGCGCTTGGAGGTCTTCTCTTCCAGTTCCTTGACCAGGGCGCGCCAGTGTGCACGCTGCTGCCGGTAGGTTTCCAGCGTTGGTGCGATGGTGTCGGCATCCATGCGGTCGATGGCCGCACGCTGCTCATCAGCGCTTTGCAAGCGCAGCTGATCATTCTGGCCATGAATGGCAACCAGACGGGTGGAGACATCCGCCAACGCCGCAGCCGACGCACTGCGACCGCCAACCCACGCCCGGGAGCGTCCCTTCGCGGAGACCTGACGGGCAAGCAGGTACTCGTCATTCTCATCGCGTTCGCCGCCGAGTTCAGAAACCACAGCATCGATGGTCGCTGACTCTTCCTCCGAGAGGTGCTCGGTGGACACGCGACCTTCCACCAACGCCTTGTCTGCGCCGGTGCGCACGCGGCCGGCGTCGGCACGCGCGCCACAGAGCAACTTGAGGCTTGTGACCACCATGGTCTTACCCGCACCGGTTTCACCTGTCAGTACGGTCAGGCCTGGGCTGAATTCAAGCGTCGCGTCCGGGATAACGCCGAGGTCGCGGATGGAAATCTCAGTCAGCATGGCGCCTGCAATCAGTCCTTCCCTTGAAGTGTGGGGTCTTGTCTGCCGTGTTTGGAGGCTATTGGGCTTCGGCGGGGCCGCGCCACCCGGACGTCGGCAAGCGGAACTTGTGCACCAGACGATCGGCGAACGGCTGATCGTCCAGACGCACCCAGCGAACCGGCTGCGCGCCGCGCTCGATTTCGATGCGGCTACCCGGCGGCATGGTGATGTTGCGGAAGCCGTCGAGCACCGCGATGGCCTCGGCGGTGTCGTGGTTGGTCTCAATCGCGATAGTCGAATGCGGTGAGATCACCAGCGGGCGGGAGAACAGCGCGTGGGCGTTGTTGGGCACGACGAGCATAGCGTCGAGCTCCGGCCAGAGTACGGGACCACCTGCGGAGAAGGCGTACGCGGTGGAGCCGGTCGGCGTGGAAATTAGCACACCATCGCAACCGTAGGAACTCACCGGGCGACCATCGACTTCCAAGATGACGTCCAGCACGCCACGGCGGTTGACATTTTCGATGCTGACTTCGTTCAGCGCCCAGCCCGAGCCAATGACGCGGCCGGTGGTGTCACGGACGGTGACGCGGATGGTCATGCGGTCTTCAATACGCCAGGAACGCTTGATGACGCGACTAATCGCCTCCGTCATGGACTCCTGCTCCCACTCGGCGAGGAAGCCCACGTGTCCCATGTTGATGCCGAGCACCGGCAGGTCAGCCGAGTGTGCAATATCAGCGGCACGCAGGAAGGTGCCGTCGCCGCCGAGGACGAGGACGAGTTCGCATCCCGACGCAGCCTGCGGCGAATGCCAGTAGCGCGGGTACTTGCCGAGCGTTGGGTGCGCGGCCAGTGCCTCCGGGTTCTTACCGGCCAGGACGCGGATATCGATACCCGCGGCCTCAAGCAGCTCTGCAGCCTCGGCGGCCATTTCCAGGTTTGCGCTACGGCCGGTGTGTGGAACCAGCAGAATCTCACGCTTGCCGGCGCTGGTCTTGGGCTTTCTATCCCGTAAGCTCGTTTTGGTGCTGGTCGGTGAGCTAGTCCGTGAGCTAGTCCGTGAGCTAGTCATTGTGCGGCCCCTCCTCAACAGCCTTGGCGATGGCCGCAGCCATAGCCTCATCACCAATATCGCTGGCGCCGCCGTCTTTCACTAGCCACAGGAAGAACTCCACGTTGCCGCTCGGACCCGGCAGCGGACTGGCCACGGCTGCGCGGAAGGACAGCCCCAGCGTGCGGGCGTACTCGGCGACTTCCTGGACGACTTCCTGGCGCAGCGCATCGCTGCGCACGACACCACCGGAGCCAAGGCGCTCCTTGCCCACCTCGAACTGCGGCTTGACCATCGGCAGCAGGTCAGCGCCTTCGTCCAGGCAGGAGACAATCGCGGGCAGGACCAGCTTCAAAGAAATAAACGACAGGTCGCCAACCATGACATCGGCCGTGCCACCGAGGATCTCCGGGGTCAGCGTGCGGACGTTAGTTCGGTCGAGCACAGCCACCCGCGGGTCATCCTGCAGGCGCCAAATCAGCTGACCGTAGCCGACATCGACGGCGTAGACGGTATCGACATCGCGGCGCAGGCACACATCGGTGAAACCGCCTGTGGAGGCACCGGCATCCAGCACCTTCCGGCCCTTCAAGTCCAGGCCCTGCGGCTCGAAAGCTTCCAGCGCGCCGAGCAGCTTGTGTGCACCGCGCGAAGCCCAGTTCTCGTCTTCTTCCAGACCACTGACGCGAATGGACACATCGCCTGTCACCGCAGTCGCAGGTTTGGAGGCGACAAAACCACCGACCTCTACTCGACCGGCTTTAATCATGTCCACTGCCGCCTCACGGGAGCGAGCAATCTTCCTTCGCACCAGCTCCGCATCGAGCCTGCGCTTAGGAGCTTTCTTTGCCACCGCGTTCACTTTCCTTCCCTGCGTGACGAGCCCAGGGCCTCATACAAAATCTCATGCGCCCGCTCGAACTGCGCGACTCTCTCCTGCGGAGTCGGCGCGGGCGCCGACAGTGCGGCCGCCACCTGCTCGCGGACGTCCTCCGGAGTTACCTCGCGCGCACCGGGCATCGCCGCCGGGCTAGGCGCAGGGCTCGGTACAGATGCAGGGCCGGGTTTCGGCCCCGGCACAGGACCAGCGCCCTGCCCCAGCCCCTGCCCCGGCTTCGGTGCAACCTCACTCATCGGCTATCACTTCCGCCAGGCAGCCAGCGCCGCCTCAGCAGCCGGGCCCTCCGCGCGGACCTGCGCTACCTCGACTGCGCCAGCACGACCAGCCTCAGAGTTCCACACCACATCCACGACCGTCAGCAGCGCCGCCACCGCGGCCTCCGCCGGGTTCGCCAACCGAGGATCTTCCATGTCACCGCCAGAAAGAACGATGACACCGGCCTCCGAGTCGTCGTAACGCGCGGTGAAACCAGCCTGCGGAGCCGGACGTGCCTGATCCAGCTCACGATTCAGGGCGGTCATGTCAGCACCGATGAGCGTCGGGCGGTGCTCAGGCGGCGCTGCGACGACGTCCATATGCGTGGAAACGCCCGTAACCACCATAAACGTGTCCATCTTTGCCGCATTTCCGCCCGCGATGTCGGTATCCAGACGGTCACCGATCGCCAGCGGATTCTTCGCACCCACACGCTCCGCCGCCTTAATGAACATCGGCGGCTTCGGCTTGCCCGCCGACAGCGGCGCCACGCCCGTGGTCGTCGAAATCGCCGCAGCGACCGAACCATTGCCAACCAGGAAACCGCGCTCCGACGGCAGCGTCGTATCCAAATTCGACACCAGGAAGCGCGCACCTCGCGACACCGCCAGCGCCGCCTCCGACATCTGCTTCCACGTCATCTCACGGTTGAGTCCCTGGAACACCGCCGCAGGGTTGTCATCAGCGGAATCCACCACGGTGTACCCCGCCTCACGAGCCAACTGCTTAAACGAGTCCGCACCCAACACAAAAACGTTCGAGCCCGGCTCAATGACCTCCGCCGCCATCTCAATGGCCGCCTGCGCCGACGTCATCACATCGTCCGCGTGAACGTCATAGCCCAGCCCATTGAGCTGATCCGCCACCGTCTGCGGCGCGCGCGAAGCGTTGTTCGTAATAAACACCATCGGCAGCACCGCCTCAGTCAGCCCCTCCAGCGCGTTCGGAATCGCCGCGCCGCCCTCGTAAATCGTGCCATCCAAATCCAGCAGAGCGGCATCATAGGAAGAAGCGACAGAAGCCATGTGGGTTCATTTCTCCTTTTACGAAATGGGAACGTTACGAAATGGGAACGCTTTACGACGAATTGTAGATGCGCAGCCCGATTGCGCCAGCGGTGACTGGTTTTGCGAGCCGGGCAGCTGGGCTGATTACTTGCTCAGCTCTTCGATGCGCTCGCGAGCATCGAGCATCTGGTCCACATCGATCTTGGCGCAGCGGGTAAACCACACCTTGGCATCGTCTTTACGACCGGCCTCCGCCAGCGCATCGGCGTAGGCGTAGAACAGACGAGCTGCTTCGAAGTCCTCGCGGTCCGGGTTCAGATCCTGGGTCTCCAGCTCGACCAGAGCCTCATCGATCTGGCCCATATCACGGCGAGCACCTGCGGCGACGATAGCCAGCTCAGTCTTGGACTCGTTGTCCAGCTGCTTGGCTTCCTCGGAGCGAGCCAGCTCGATGGCCTTCTCTGGGCGGCCGAGGCCGCGCTCACAGTCCGCCATGACCGCGAGCATGCCCGGGCCACCGGAGATGCGGCGAGCCGCACGCAGCTCAGCCAGGGCTTCCTTCCACTCACCTGCGTGGTAGGCGGCAACACCAGCGGTCTCACGAACGACACCGACGCGACCTGCGCGGTCCTTCGCTGCGCGGGCGTGCTCCAGGGCACGCTGCGGGTCTTCAGCCATCAGGATTGCGGACATGATCATGTGACGAGCGACCTTGTCGGCGTTGTCCTTAGCCAGGCTCTTCAGATCCTGGCGCACGCTCGGGTCGAGCTCATCTGCACGAATGTCATCTGGCAGCTTCGGCTCGTTCTTGCGGGCCTCAATGCGCTCCTCGCGGAAGCCTGGGCGCTGCGGACCGGTGCGGTGCGTACGCTTCTCATCCTGGAAGCGGCCACCACGGTTGGAGCGACGTGGCTTGCCACCACGACGGTCGAAGTTGCGACCTTCCTGGCCACCGCGTCCGCCCGGGCCGCGACGATCATTGCGGTCATCGCGATTGTAACCACGACCGCCACGGCCACCGCGCTCATTGCGGTCGCCGCGGTTAAAGTCACGATCATCGCGATCATCACGACGGAAGCCCCGCGAACCACGGGAATCGCGGTTACCGCCATGACCACCGTGACCACCACGGCCACGACCACCTGGGCCACCACCCTGTCCACGACGATCGTTGCGGTTGCGCCCGTTAAAGCCGCCCTCGCCACGACCATGGGAACGGTTAGACCCGCGGTTTCCGCGATTTCCTCGGCCTTCGCCGGAACGAGGACCTTCGTGCTCAGCCATGAAGTCGGAGCTCCTTATAAGTAATGAGTAAAAGAATTTATGTGTTTTCAGGCTACCAGTAACCCCGGATTGCCTGGTGGTCTACCTAAAAGACCAAACTTTCATACTACCGCTAAGACCTGCCCACATTCCAGCCCAGCAAACGTGCGGAACCTGTGGCCTTCCCCACTGCCTGGGACAAATCCCAGACAGCCAGGCCCACCCAGTCGTCGGTGGTGAACTGCGCGGTGGCGGTGGTTCCCTCGACGCGGAGCTCATGCTCGGCATCCGAAAGTCCGTCTGGCACGTCGAGGTTGGCGCCCAGCGCGTCGTTAAGCAATGCCTTGAGTGCGCGGGCATTGCCCTGTTCAGCGCGATGTGCGGCGCGGCGGAAAATGGTGAGCGCTTCCTTGGCGGCATCCTCGGGTGTCACGGTGGTGTCGACGGCGAGGTCAAAGAGGCCTTCTTGCTCGAAGGTTGCGGCCTTGGGCGTCTTGGGCTCGGAACTAGGCGCGGCGGGCGCGGTTTTTGTCGGCGCAGTCTTCGTCTGCGCGCGACTACCCGCGCCAGCGAACCCTGGCCCCTCGGGTACGGCGGTGCCCTTCTGATACGCGGTGGCGGCGGCTCGGGCGCGCTGATCTGCAGCTTCGTTCATGTCGTGGCCAGAGTGGCCCTTGACCCATTCGAGATGAATGTTGCGACCAATGAGCAGCTGGTCGATGCCCTGCAAGATGTCCACGTTGAGGACGGGTTTGCCGTCGCGCTTCTTCCAGCCCTTGCGCTTCCATCCCGGCATCCACTTGGTAACGGAGTTAATCACGTACTGCGAATCGCACAGGACGAACAGTGGCTCATCGGGGATGTGAGCGGTGGCGCGGAGCAGCTCGGCAAGAGCGGTGAGCTCCCCGCGGTTGTTGGTTCCCTCTTTCCATCCGCCGGCGGCCCAGCAGCTGTCGTCGATATACCAGCACCACCCGGCAGGTCCGGGATTGTGGAGGGCGGAACCGTCAACGGCAGCAGTAATAGTCATGAGGCTAGATTGTATCGGCTGCGTGGACCCGGCCTGGAATTGGCTTAAGAGCCGTAGCAGGCGACCGGGCCGTGCGGGCCCTCGACGATGTCAATCTGAGTGTTGAAGATTGGGCTCAGCACCTCCGAACGCATCAGCTCTGAGGTTGGGCCGTGCTCAACAATCTGGCCGTCTTTCACCGCACAAATGTAATTGGCGTAGCGAGCCGCGAAATTGATGTCATGCAACACCACCACCATCGTGCGCCCCAACTCGCGCACTGCAGTGCGCAGGTACGACATGATGTCGACCGAATGAGAAATGTCTAGGTTGTTCAACGGCTCGTCGAGAAGCACGTAATCCGTCTCCTGACAGAGCACCATTGCGACATACGCGCGCTGACGCTGACCGCCCGAGAGCTCGTCGAGGTAGCGGCCCTGGAGCGACTCGAGGTTGAGGAACTCGATGTACTGAGAGATGATGCGCTCATCCTCGGCGGTCAGGCGCCCCTGGCTGTACGGGAAGCGGCCGAAGCTGACCAGCTGGCGCACGGTGAGACGCGTGACGAAGTGGTTGTCCTGGCGCAGAATCGACAGCACCTTCGCCAGATCCTTCGACTTGGTCTTGCCCACGTTGTACGGGCCGACGTTGATGTCGCCGGAATCGACGGCCAGAAGGCGGCCAATCATAGTCAAGAGCGTGGACTTGCCCGCACCGTTCGGTCCGATCAGCGCCGTGATCGCGTTGTTTGGAATTTCCAGGTCAACGGGGCCAATCGACACCTCACTGGTATAGCTCTTGCTTACACTGTCGAGGAGAATCATAGCCGTCCCTTCTTCAAAACGACGTAGAGGAAGATCGAACCGCCAACCAGCTCGATAATGATGGACACCACGCCCTGGGCATAGAAAACGTGATTGAGAATGAAATACGCACCGGCCAAGGTGACGTAGCCGATCAGCGCCGCCATCGGCAGCACAAAGCGATGGTCATAGGTATCCGCAGCCTGGTACGCAATGGTCGCGACCAGGAAGCCGAGGAAGGTCATCGGGCCGACCATGGCCGTCGATACGGCCATCAGCACCGACACCGCGACCAGCACAGTGATGGACCGAACCTGGTAGTTCACACCCAGATTCGTCGCGACTTCGCGGCCGAGCGACATGACGTTGAGGGCCCGCGAATGCAACGCGATCACCACGATCGCCCCTATCACGAGCGGAATCGCCACCGGGAAAAACTCCGGGTCAGCGTTGTTGACAGAGCCGAACAGCCGCGCCGTCAGCAGGTCAAAATCCGAAGGCGTGAGCATGCGCTGCATGAACGTCGACAGCGAAGCCAGTCCGCCACCGATGACAATGCCCACCAGCAGCATGCTGTGCATATCCGCGCCCTGCCCGGTCAGCAGCCACGCATACAGCACCAGCGACAGCCCCACCATCAGCGCGAGCTGCAGCACAAACGCGCCAACCGAGCCAGCTTTCATCAGGCCGGTCGCACCGAAGAAGTACACTGCAGCGGTACTGATAGCCACGTACAGCGCCTCAAAACCCATAATCGACGGCGTAATAATTCGGTTATTCGCAATCGACTGGAACGCCACCGTCGCGACGGCATGGCAGCAGGCAACCACGATCATCGCAATGACCGCATCAAGGCGCCGACGCGCGATCAGCCAAAAGCCGTCCGTACCAAACGGCAACGGATTGTCCCATGCAAGCAGACCCGCGGTAAACAACGTCGCCAAGCCCGCCAGCACAGCAATGATAATCCAGTACCTGCGCGCCGCTGCACCCGTGCTAAACGACGTCGTTTGCGCCCCAGCCGGGTCGGCCACCGTATGAGTTGAACTGAGATTAAGCACGACGCCGCTCCACAATCAGATAGACGAAAATGGCAGCACCCAGGATGCCGAGAATCACCGATACTGGAATCTCGAACGGGGCGATAATGACGCGGCCAATCAGGTCCACGACCGTCACAATGGCAATGCCCACCAGGCATACCCAGGGCAGATTGGAGCGCAGATCATCGCCACGGAACATGGAGACGATATTCGGGACGATGAGCCCCAGGAATGGGAGGTTGCCCACCACGACGGTGACCAAACCTGTTGCGATTGCAATCAGCCCCGTTCCCAGGAACACGATTCGCTTGTAGTTCAGACCGACGTTGGTGGCAATGTCCTCACCAAGCCCCGCAACCGTTAACCGATCGCTGAATACGAAGACGATTGCAACCACGATGACGACCAGCCACAGGAATTCGTACTGCCCTTTATAAATGGCAGTAAAAGAGCCTGCGAACCACACGCCTAGCGACTGCAGCATGTCCGTCTGCAACGCAAAGAAAGTCGAAATCGAACTGACTACCGCACCCAACATGATGCCCACGATGGGCACAACCAGACTTGACTTCAAAGCGACACGGCGCAAGAACAGGAAGAACACTGCCGTGCCGATGAAAGCGAAGATGATTGCCCCACCCATCCGGCCAAGCATCGAGGCCGAAGGAAAGAAATACATCACGAAAATCAGGCCGAGACCAGCCCACTCCGTGGTTCCCGTGGTGGTGGGTTCGACAAACTTGTTGCGCGTAAGTAGCTGCATGACCAAGCCACACATCGCCATCGCGGCACCCGAGAGCACTAGTGCAATGGTGCGCGGTATACGCGTAGTGGCGAACATCTCCCAGCCGTCGTCGGCGCCCAGGATGTCGTATTGGCCTACAAACAGCGACATAGCCACCAGGACTGCCACAAAGGCAATCCCGATGGCTAGTCGGGAATCCAGTAACTTCTGCATAGAGTTGGTGAGGTACTCCTGTGACTGGTCAGAGAACTATTAGGCCTGCTCGAAGGCGTCGGCAAGCCCGTTCAGAATCTCCGTGTACGTGATGATGGACTCGTTGGTGTAAGTGTCCTCTGGGGCGTAGTAGATCTTGCCCTCCTTGACTGCCTTCACGTTCTTCAGCGGAGCGGCTTCCTCGACCACAGACTGTGCCGAACGGTACTCATCGGTACCGCGGACAGAGGTGCCAGCATCGCGGTCAAGCACCATGATGAAGTCCGGGTTTGCCTCAGCGATGGACTCGGCGGAAATCTCATCACCCTGGTGGTCATCGCTGGCCTTGTCGACCTCCAGCGCCGGCTTCATGCCAATCAGGTCGAACAGCGGGCCGAAGGTACGACCAACAGTCGGAGCAATGTAACCGAGGGTGCCGCCCGACGAGTTCAGCGCCATGACCTTCACGTCCGGGTTGTAAGCCTTGCGAGCGCGCTCCAGAGCCTTGTCAAAGTCTGCGATGAGCTGATCGGCTTCCTTCTCCTTACCGAAGATGGTGCCCAGGCCCTTAGCGTGGCGCTTGAGCTCCTCGTCCAGCGGCTTGCCCTCGCGCGGCTCAAACTCCACAATCGCGGAGTTCGGAGCGAGCTTCTTCAGGTCATCGTAGTACTTGCCGAAACGCTGACCGTTCACAATCAGGTCCGGGTCAGCAGCAGCAACAATTTCGAGATTCGGCTCGCGGTGATTGCCGATGTCCTGAACGTCAGGATTGTCCTTGTAGTCGGAAACCGTGAACGGGATAATCGGTTTAGGAGCTGCAGCCAGCTTAATACCCCACTGATCGAGCATCTCGAAGGAACGGTTATCCGTCGCCACAACAGAGTCAATCTCGGCAGGTACGGTCTGCTCACCATGATTATCAGTAACGGTAATAGTAGACCCGTTGCCTGCAGCTGCAGACTTATCCTCGTTACCGGCATCAGTAGAACATGCACCAAGAACAAGTCCAAGGCTCGCAACAGATGCAACTACGATATTGCGAATACGGCCGGAGTTAGAACGCGCCACTTAAAGGCATCCCTTCGGTCACAGTAGGATTGTTAAACAAACGCGACTTAGACGCCGTTACCCAATCACTTACTTAGGTAATCATTACCTGTGAGACATTAGCTTAGGGTTCCCTATTTAACAAGTAAATACGTTATGAAATTGCGCAATATTTAGGGCATGTTTCGAACTTGTCTTAGTGTTGGCTAATTTGGACTGGTAGCGGACCTTTTCCGAGTAGTGCAGCCAGGTACCCCCGTTACGTTCTTACCGCGTTCCAGAGGGGCCTATTGCGCGGGCATGGCTATGCGGGCGCGCGGGCAAGACTATGCAGGAAAGAGCTTTTCTTATAAGTTGCCGAAAACCTGAAGCACACTAACCTCAATACCCGTGAATCCAACTAACCTAAGCCGCGCGAATCATCGCGCTAAAGTCTCTGCCCTAACCGCGGCCCTTCTGCTACCACTCGGCACTATTGCCCCATCGCCCGCGTTGGCTAGCCCTGACACCGCGTTGTTTAATGCAGTCACACCAGGGATTAGCGCGACCGAAACACAGGACGCCGGTCAGACTACTACCGCCACGGCACCAACCGGATCTCCAACCCCTATCGAGTCCGGCTCACTATCCTCACTCAGCAACTTCCGCGATGTAGCGGGCAGTAGCGCCAACCTAATCACGACCGAGGACGGTCGCCGCATCCGCCAAGGCCTCGCATACAGGTCAAACGCCTTACGGGAGCCAAGCGACGAAGATCTTGCCCGCATGACGCAGGCAGGCGTGACACGCGTCGTCGATTTGCGAAACATTAAAGAGCGCAGCGAAGGCCCAGACGTCTTGCCCGACGGCGTGACTTACCAGGTAGCGGACATCATCGATGTTCGCAATGGCTTAGGCTTCGTGAAGAGTCCTGTCGCAACTACTGGCGAGCAGCTTTACGGCCACGCGCCCGAGTTCTACGAAGCAGCGGGAGACAGCATCAAAGCGCGTGATGCAGAGATTTTCGACGATGAAGTGAAATACTTCGGCCAACTGCTCGGCTATGAATTGATGATTACCGGAGAAGCACCGCGAACCGCTTGGAAGGATCTTCTCCAAGCACTCGCATATGAAGACGGCGCCGTCGTTTTCCACTGCAGTGCTGGCAAAGACCGAACCGGCCTCGGTGCCGCGTTCCTCTTGGCCATCTTGGGAGTTAGTTACGAAGCAATCGAGCAGGACTTCCTTGCCAGCAACGCTTACCTCAATCGTGAAGACGCGGTAGACAAAAAGTGGCTCAAGATGTCGTGGGACGCTATCGAAGAGAACTACGGTACTTTCGACAACTTCGTCCGACAAGGCATCGGGCTTTCCGACGCTGACATCAACCAATTGCGCCAGAAGTATCTGGTATAGAGCCACGCCTTACCACAACAACCGTCGTTGAATGTTGTTTACTCGTGGGTAACAAAAAGTAGGCCGCAGCAGCCCACCCCACACGGGAACTGGCTACCACGACCCACACAATAAATTTTTTATGCCGGCGGCGACCTACTCTCCCACACCCTCCCGAGTG
>NZ_JVPT01000051.1:0-84740 GCF_001055915.1 Corynebacterium sp. 212_CJEI
GATACATTACACACACCCCACCCAAAGACACAAAACCCCAGGTAGATAGATGTGAACTAGCGTTTTAACTGTGCAGTAGCGCGATTCGCCAGGGGTTCGCAGGCCCACTCCAGTGACGAAAGCCGGGAACTTGCACTCATCACTACCGCCTTTGCGGCGGTTTCTACGCTTCCCTTACAAACAACCGCTCCTCTTAAAACAACCAAGGCTCCAAGCTGACCAGGAGTCAATGATTCTGAAATCATCAATCCCCTAGCCTGCCCGGAGCCTTAGCCCAGCTACCTAAAAGGAATCAAGCTGCATAAACACCAATTGATTGAGAGATCAACAGCGCGCCTGCACAAAGACCAACCAGCACCTACACGAACTTCACACCAGCGAAGTTCTTCTTACCGCGGCGCAGCACAATCCACTTGCCGTGCAGCAGGTCCTCGGCAGCCGGCTCCCACGCTTCGTCCTCGATGCGCTGGTTATTGGCGTACGCGCCACCTTCCTTAATGGTGCGGCGTGCCTCGCCCTTCGACTTGGCAAGACCCGCAGCAACGAGAAGGTCGACAACAGTTCGCGGCTCGCCCTCAGCAATCTCCGCAACCTCAGTCTCGGAGACGGCGCCCGCCAGGGTGGCCTCGTCCAGCTCGGTCAGCTCCGCCCGACCAAACAGGGCCTGCGCTGCCAGCTCAACTGCCTTGGTGGCCTCTTCGCCGTGAACCAGGTTGGTCATCTCCTGAGCCAGACGACGCTGCGCCTCACGCTTGAACGGACGCTCCGCAACAGCGACCTCGTACTCAGCAATCTCTTCCTGAGACAGGAAGGTGAACCAACGCAGGTAGTCAATAACAACCGAGTCACCAGCGTTGAGGAAGTACTGGTACCAGGAGTACGGCGAGGTCTTTTCAGCATCCAGCCACAACTTGCCGCCACCGGTGGACTTACCGAACTTTTGACCCTGCGCATCGGTCACCAGCGGCACCGTCAGGCCGTGCACCTTGGCACCGTCGATACGCCTGTTCAAATCGACGCCAGAGACGATGTTGCCCCACTGATCGCCGCCGCCAATCTGCAGCACGCAATCGTAGTTGCGGCGCAGCTGCACGTAGTCGTTGGACTGCAGCAGCATGTAGGAAAACTCGGTGTAGGAGATACCGTCAGACTCGAGGCGACGCTTCACAGTGTCGCGATCGAGCATGGTGTTGAGGGAGAAGTTCTTGCCGACATCGCGAAGGAAGTCAATGACGGACATGTTCATAGTCCAGTCCGCATTATTGACCATTGTCGCCGGGGCCTCGCCCTCAAAGTCAATGAAACGACGCAGCTGGCCCTTGATGGCCTCCAGGTTGTGCTCAATAGTGTCCTGGCTGAGCATCGAACGCTCACCGACATCACGCGGATCGCCAATGAAGCCCGTGGCGCCACCGGCCAGCGCAATTGGGTGGTGACCGGCCAGCTGGAAACGACGCAACATAATCATCGGAACCAGGTGGCCCGCGTGCAGCGAATCGCCCGTTGGGTCAAAACCGCAATACAGAGTAATGGGGTTTTCGCACGCCTCACGCAGCGCGTCAACATCGGTGGACTGATTAATCAGGCCACGCCACTGTAGTTCGTCGATAATGTTCTGTTCAGTCACGTCCCCTATCGTAACGTCTCGCTTGCCGACGTTCACCGCGAGGGTGACCTAGAACTCCTCAACGGCCTTCTTGTGGCGCCGATAGGCTGAGACGGAATCGTCCGGAAGCCACAGCCGCCAAGGCCGATTCGCCGCTCGCCGAACGCCCACACGCGGGCCCGCGTGGATGTCTTTATCCGGGTTGATGCTCTCTGGCTGCGCCACGAACACGCGTGACGACGGATCCAGCGCATCTGCCCCATAGTCATTTAAGTCAAGGCCAAGCGCCTGACCAACATTGCCCGGACCACGTCCGAGACCCGCAACCGCAGGTTTTTCACCGCGGCGACGGCGCACCGCATCCAGGCCCTGCTCAATGCGTACGGAGCGGACTAATACTCCCCCGCCCGTGCCGTCCGTAGCGCTGGTGATGTTGGCGCAAAAGTGGATGCCATAGGAGCGGTAGATATACCAATGCCCCGCCGGGCCAAACATGGCGCGATTGCGTGCGGTTGGCCCCATGAAGCAGTGCGCGGCCGGGTCAGGATAGCGCTGGTCAACTGGGCCACCATAGGCCTCGACCTCCGTGATGGTGGCGATAACATGCTCGGCGGGGATGACAATTACGCAGCCGAGCAGCGTCTTCGCAGCCTCAATCGGAGCTCCCGACAGCACAGTGCGGTCGAGGACGCTGTAGCCGTCGGGAAGCGGGAAAGGCAATTACTTGTCCCAGGCGATAGCTTCGTCGGAAAGCATGACCGGAATGCCTTCGTCGATGCGGTAGGCGATCTTTAGGCGAGGATTGACCAGCACCTGCTCGTCTTCGAGGTATTCAAGCGGCCCCTTGTCACGCGGGCAAGCGAGGATTTCAAGGAGTTTCGGATCAAGGCTCATAGTCCACTACCTTACCGAACTGAATTGCCAGGGTGTCACGCTGACCTTCCAAAGCAATCAGGTTGTCCTGACCGATTGCATCCTGGATCTTCTGAACCGCGGAATGCAACAGGTCGATGGACTCCCGCGCCGGATTCTCGGCCTTGTGACGCAGACGCTCCGGGACCGCGAGGTAGGAGTTGACTGTCTGCGGCAAGTACTCCTGGATAATGCCGCCGATGACCACCTTCTGCTCGGGATAATCTTTGAGGTACTTCCACTCGCTCAGGACGGATTCCAGCGTCGCACCCAGGTCATTTGCGGCGTTGCCAAGAGCTTCGCCAGGCTGGGCATCGAAAAGCCTGCCCAATGTCCGGTGAAGATTCCTACGCAGCTCAGATGGATTGAGCGGGCGACGCTGTGGGACCTCAGGCTTCGGCGCCGAGCTAACGGACTTCTGAGCCCCTTTGCTCTGCCTCGGCAACAAAGCAACCGACGCGCCCCAGGCGGCAATCGCAACAACCGGCCACAGGAAACCAAGCCCCACGGTCAGGTGCAGCAGCACGACGGCGATGGCAAGGATGAGCCCGACAATGTTGGCGGGACTGTTGAGAAAGCCACCGCCAGAAGAAGTGCCGGAGGATTTACTGGTAGCCACGAATCTCCTTGAACACATCAGCAAGCTCGGTCTCACGGGATTCAAAGACCTTACCACCAGTCAGGTTCGCAAGTTCCTGCATTTCTCCCGGATCCGCCTCTCCATAGCGGATGACGAATACCGGCGGCAGATTCCCGCCCTTGGACTGGTAGAAATCACGGAATTCCGCAAAGCTCTTGCCCGACGTCACCTGACCATCGGTCAACACCACGATAGACGGGATGGAGTTCTTATCCGAGCTGCCGAGAAGGTCGAAGGCCTGAATCAGTGCGTCGTAAAGCGCCGTCTCGCCCTCTGCGTACAGACCATCGACGGCGGCGGTGAGCTGCGCGCGCGATTCCGGGCCGTCAATTGTCGTGGTCGTGGGCTCGCCGACGCTCGTACTGAACGGCAGAATCGTCGCGATTTCGCGGTTTCGCAACCCCACGCTTCCCGTTTCGGTGCGTGCACTGCCGTCGACGATTGCGCGCATTGTCGCCTGTAGATCAGCGATGCGCTCACCGAACATTGAACCGGAGGTGTCGAGAACAAAGACCGACTCTCCGGGCACGCGCAGGTCATTGTCGTAGGCCTCAATGAGGCGGTCCGTGACGGCGCGATCACCCGGGAACGGCAGCTCGATGATCACGCTGTTGGTCATGCTTTCCGGCAGGTTGGCGTCATCGGAGATCGGGCGCAGGAAGTGATCGGCGAGAACCTGCGAGTTTGCTTCCAGCCACTGTCCGAGTGCCTCCGTCTGCCGCGCGGCGAGATCATTAGCGGGCTGTGCTAGTGGCGTCAGCGGGTAATCCGCACTGATGACACCGTCGCTCGGAACAACAACTTCCAGGTCAGCGCCCTCTTTATTCATCTGCTGCAACACAGCTTCATAGTTGATGAGCGCGTCGACGGAGTCCGGCTCATCCAGGAACTTGTCACGCAGCCACCCCGACGACCCCGAGGTCATCTTCTGCCCCTCGAAGAACTTCTGCAGTTCAGGCGTGGTGCGGTTGATATCTCCCGTAGTTAGCGCCGATCCGGTGTCGGCGAACGCGGTCGCAACCGACACCACACCGGAAAAGCCCGAGTTCGATTCCGCGGGGTTGGTCATGCCGTAGGTCAATTTGCCTGACGACGCAGCCTCCGCGATCTCAGCCCACGTCGGCTGCTTGGTATCCCAACCGAGCTCCCGAGCCTTCGCCGAATGGATACCGAACGCTACGGGTGAGGTGGCGACTTTCTTGGCTTCGCCCAGCTTGTCAGCCCCACCGAGCAGATCAACGTACCGGTTGGTAGCAAACCAAGTGGCATCAAAGTCGTTGTCGAAATCACCTGCGACAAGCGCGTGGCTGTTCTTCACGGTGCCGTCGAGAAGGTCAAGGTTAATAGTAAAACCGAGGTCGTCGGAGGCCTTTTGCATCAGTGGCTGGAGCTCTGCAAGCTCCGTGGCCCCGGCGATGCGCATAGTCGAGCCCTTGAGATCAGAATCGACGTTGATCTTGTTCGTCTTGTCATCGTCTGAGCCCAGCGGCAGGTTCAGGCCACCGTCGGAGCAGGCCGCGACAGCGAAGATGCCGAGCACACCGACGAGGCCAAGAAGCATTTTGCGGAGGGCAGTTAGTGCCTTATCCATGTTCATTCGGCTTTACCCCTCTTCCGTTTCCGGCCTCGGAGGGCTCTGGTATCCACGGGAAACACCCTCAATAAGCTGCTCGAGGATGTCGAAACTCGGCGGATCAATGGAGTCCACAAAATCGGTGGAAACCTCCTGGCCCGTCTTCAACTGCGTCTGGAATTCCTCCATCGCCTCAGGCTGGCTGGAGCGGTAACCGTGCTTGGCCGCCAGCTTCTGAAGCTCAGGGTCTTCGGCGAGGAGCCGTGCGACCGCAGCTCCATTGTCGTTAAAACCCAGCGCCACGTGAGTACTCAGAATCGTCGGCGATGGATACGCCAGGCGCATTTCCGGCTTCAACCGGCTGTTCGGGGCACTGTTCTCCCCCAGGAACTGCGACTCGTAAACCATCACCATTGGCTTCGAACCGACACCCTGCGAGAGGTAGTCCGAAAATGGACCAGCCGACGAGGATTCCGTGTACCCCTGGCCGGTGAACAGAGGGGTGAGCTCCGGCAAGACCGCATTGACCTGCCCATTGTCGGACACAATCCGGCCTTCATTCGTAATCCAAGACATGAGCGATAAGTACATTGCGGCCGAGTTCGACGAACGAATGTCAGTCGTGGACATCTGCACCGTGCGTGGCGACGGATAATCGTTCTCCGCGAAGTCACGCCAGCGGACATTGTCGTGCTGCATCGTGGCCAGCGCCGCCATATCTACCTGCCACGTATTGCCCTGTTGGCGAGCAACATTTTCCCGCTCCAACGCCTGCAAGATGTTGTCGAAAGTAGCAATCGCCATCGGTGTGTAGAAGACGTCATACCGCTCAGCGCCACTCATCTTCTCGGCAATTTTCTCCGCTGCCGGTGCCGACGACGGGAATGCCAAGTCGAAGGAATCCAGATCCACATCCGTGGCCATCCGACGCGAACCCGCCGTCTTTACTTCCACCACATAGCCGTGAGAGGCAAGAGCCTTCTGGACCTCTTTGTCTTCGAAGAAGGGCTTCTTCTCAGAGCCAACAATCGCCTTGACGACGGTCTTTTCACCACCGAAGAAATCACGGTTTCCTCCGGAGCTGCCACCAGAAAAACCTGGGATACTACCGCCGCGACCGACATAGACTGCAACAGCCGCAATGACAATCAAAATGACTGCAAGAATTGCCCCCGGGCCCATGCACCCTTTCTTGCTACCACTCTGATTTTTATTTTTATCTCGTGAGCTGCGATTTCCACCGCTCGACCGCGTACTTTCCGCCATGAAATTATGGTAAGAGACCCGGCCAAACCTGGCAACAGATATAGAAATAATCAGTAATCTGCGTCACTTCAGGGGCACCCTGGCATTACTGGGTTACTGACGGCGGCGGGTCGATCCGAGTTACTGACTACATTTATGACTAGCGGCGGCGGGTCGAGCCGAGTTACTGACTACGTTTATGACAAAAATGGCCCGAAAAATGGCCTGAAAGTGTCATAAACTTACACAGTTTCACATTTGCAGCCCGTATTCGCACGTGGAGCCCGTAATTTTTCGGGTGGCCAGTTATCGGGTTGATAGTTACCGGGTCATCAGTTGTCGGGTTGCTGGTTTTTCTACTCCCCCCCCGGGCTGTAAAAAATCGGCGTGCGGTCGATTGACCGCACACCGATTAATTAGCTGCGTTAGCTGGGCTAGCAGGTTTGCTAGCTCTAGCAGCTTTAGCCGCGAACCGGCTTTTCAGCCCACTGCTTCAGCTCGGTATTCTTCTCGTCAACGCGAGCGAGCTGCTCTGCAACACGGACACCCGCGGTGCCGCCGCGAGTATCGCGGGAAGCGACAGCACCGTCAATAGTCAGCACTTCACGGACCTTCGGAGTCAGTGCCGGGTGGATACCGGCGAGGTCCTCGTCGGAAAGCTCGTCCAGACCGATACCGCCCTTGGACTCTGCGATGCGGACACACTGGCCGGATGCCTCGTGAGCGTCGCGGAACGGTACGCCCTCGCGGACCAGCCACTCAGCCAAGTCCGTGGCCAGGGTGTAGCCCGCCGGAGCGAGCTCGCGCAGACGGTCTTCGTGGAAGGTCAGCGTTGCCACCAGGCCGGTCAGGGCCGGCAGCAGCAAGGTTAGCTGCTCAACCGAGTCCACCAAAGGCTCCTTGTCCTCCTGGAGGTCACGGTTGTAGGCCAGCGGCTGCGCTTTCAGCGTGGCCATAAGACCAGCGAGGTTACCGATCAGGCGACCGGTCTTACCGCGGGTCAGCTCTGCCACGTCCGGGTTCTTCTTCTGCGGCATGATGGAGGATCCAGTCGACCAGGCATCAGCCAGAGTGACGTAGCCGTACTCCGGGGTGGCCCAGTAGATGATTTCCTCTGCCAGGCGAGACATGTCCACAGCAATCTGGGCGAAGACGAATGCCGCCTCAGAGGCGAAGTCACGCGAAGAAGTGCCGTCAATGGAGTTGTCCGTGGCAGAGTCGAAGCCGAGCTCTTCAGCAATGGCTTCCGGATCCAAGTGCAGCGAGGACCCTGCGAGCGCACCAGAACCGTACGGGGACACAGCCAGTCGACGGTCGAGATCGCGGATGCGGTCCAGATCGCGCAGCAGCGGATGCGCGTGAGCCAGCAACTGGTGGGCCAGCAATACCGGCTGCGCTGCCTGGGAGTGGGTCTTGCCCGGCATGATGGCATCCGGATGTGCCTTGGACTGAGCCACCAGGGCGGCAACCAGGTCAGTGACATCCAGTGCAACGCCGCGCACGGCATCGCGCAGCCACATGCGGAACAGAGTTGCCACCTGGTCATTACGGGAACGACCAGCGCGCAGGCGACCGCCGACCTCCGGGCCGACGCGATCAATCAGACCGCGCTCCATAGCACCGTGGACGTCCTCATCTGTCGGCTCTGGACCAAATTCGCCGGAGGCAACGTCGCGACCGAGCTGATCAAGGCCTTCGATCATGGTGTCAAAGTCGGCATCGCTGAGCAGCCCACGGGCATGCAGCACTCGGGCGTGGGCCTTGGACGCAAGAACGTCGTAAGGCGCGAGCACCCAGTCAAAATGGGTGGACTTGCTCAATGCGGCCATCGCCTCGGACGGGCCACCGGCAAAGCGGCCGCCCCACAGGGAGCCTTCGTTGGTACCGTGCTTTTCGACCATTGTCTTTTCCAATAGGCCTTTCGCTCTAGTCGCTCTGGAGAATCTTTACAGTTTGAAGTCGCGCTTTGCGGCCATCTTCGAGGACAGGCCGTGCAGCTCGACAAAACCGCGAGCCAGGGTCTGGTCGAAGGTGTCGCCCTCGTCGTAGGTAGCCAGGTTGAAGTCGTACAGCGAGGTGTTCGAACGACGACCGTTGACGTTGCAGTGACCTGCGTGCATGACCATGCGGATGTCACCGGAAACGCCCTTCTGGGACTCCTCGATGAAGGCATCCAGCGCGCGCTTCAGCGGCGAGAACCACAGGCCGTCGTAGACCAGGTTGGCCCACTCGCCCTCGACCTGGCGCTTGTAACGAGCCAGCTCACGCTCAACGGTGACGTCCTCGAGCGCTGCGTGTGCGGTCATGATGGCAATTGCGCCCGGAGCCTCGTAGATCTCGCGGGACTTAATGCCGACCAGGCGGTCTTCAACCATGTCCAGACGACCGATGCCCTGAGCACCAGCGCGGCGGTTCATCTCTTCGATGGCCTCAAGCACGGAAACCTTCTTGCCGTCGATGGCAGTCGGCTTACCGTCCTCGAAGGAGATGATGACCTCGTCCGGGGAGCTGAAGTTCAGGGTCGGATCCTCGGTGTACGCGTAGACATCCTTGGTCGGTGCGTTCCACAGGTCCTCCAGGTAGCCGGTCTCAATGGCGCGACCGAAGAGGTTCTGGTCAATGGAGAACGGAGAGGACTTGGACTGCTCAATTGGCAGACCCTTCTCCTCAGCGAAGGCAATAGCCTTGTCGCGGGTCCAAGCGAAGTCACGAGCCGGTGCAATAATCTTCAGATCCGGGGCGGTGTTAGCGAAACCAACCTCGAAACGGACCTGGTCATTGCCCTTACCGGTGCAACCGTGAGCAACGTGGGTGCCACCGAACTCCTCTGCAGCCTTCGCCATGTGCTTAACAATCAGCGGGCGAGACAGTGCAGAAACCAGCGGGTACTGCTTCATGTAAAGACCATTGGCCTTAATGGTCGGCAGGCAGTACTCCTCGGCGAACTCGTCCTTGGCGTCGACAACGACAGCTTCGACAGCGCCGGCGTCCAGAGCGCGCTGACGCACGGACTCCATGTCCTCGCCGCCCTGTCCGACATCGATAGAAACTGCGACGACCTCGCCGTCCGTCATTTCCTTGAGGTACGGAATAGCAACGGTGGTGTCGAGGCCACCAGAGTAAGCAAGAATAACCCGGTTGGTCATAGGGTAAGCGCTCCTTTAATCGGTGCTTTAAAGCATTTCGTGGAATAGTTTACTGGTTCGTTCCGGCGGCTAGACGCTGGGCTAGGTCAGCGCCGGAAAGTGGTTCTCTAGCCAGGCACATTACGGTGTCATCTCCCGCAATTGTGCCAACGATTTCTTTGAGTCCCGCACGGTCAATCACACTGGCTAGATACTGTGCGGCTCCCGGTGGTGTACGCACAACCGCGATGGTGCCCGAATGATCAATGGAGACCAGCAGCTCGTCTAAAACGCGCCGCATCCTGGCCACTGCCCCGCTGGAGACAGCGAGTGCATCTTCGACGATGGAATACCGCGAACCGTTGGCTCCATCGCGAATCTTTCGGGCTCCCAGCTCATCGAGGTCTCTGGACAACGTCGCCTGCGCAATCTCAATGCCTTCGTCGGCAAGCAGCTCGACGAGCTGAACCTGACTGGACACGTGATGCTGCGCCAGCAGGTCAGCGATGCGCGTCTGCCGAGCTGTGCGAGATCCTGGTTGTGCTGCGGTCATGACCTTACTGCCTCTCCACCAGCCAGGTCAGCAACGCCTTCTGAGCGTGCATGCGGTTTTCCGCCTCGTCGAAGACTACCGACTGCGGGCCATCGATGACCTCGGCAGTAACTTCGTTGCCACGGTATGCCGGCAGGCAGTGCAGGAAGATGGCATCCTCATTTGCCTTGGCCATCAGCTCAGCGTTGACCTGGTACGGCAGGAACGGAGTACGCCGATCCAGGCCGTCGTTCTCCTGCCCCATGCTGACCCAGGTGTCGGTGATGACAACGTCGGCACCGGCAATGGCCTCATCGACGTCCGCGGTCACGGACACGGCCGCACCGGTCTGCTCCGCAACCTTCTTGGCGCGGTCGACGTAGACCTGCTCCGGCTGGAAGTCCTCCGGTGCACAGATGGTGACGTCCAGACCTGCGGTGGCGAAGCCCACGAGGTAGGAGTTGGCCATGTTGTTGGCACCATCGCCGAAGTACACAGCCTTCTTGCCACGCAGTCCCGTCTGGCCTTCCTCCGGGCACTTGTGCTCGATGATGGTCTGCAGGTCAGCGAGAATCTGGCACGGGTGGAACTCGTCGGAAAGCGCGTTGACAATCGGCACCGTCGCGGTTTCAGACATGGCCTCCAAACCGGACTGCGCGTAGGTGCGCCAGACAATTGCCGAGACAAAGCGGCTGAGCACAGCAGCGGTGTCCTGGTAGGTTTCGCCCTTGCCCATCTGCGAGTTACCGGTTTCGACCACAATCGCGTTGCCGCCCAGAGCTGCGATACCAGCGTCGAAGGAGAAACGGGTACGAGTCGACGTCTTGTCGAACAGCACCGCAACCGACTGTGGCCCCTCAAACGGACGTCGGGAGTACGGCGCTACCTTCAGCTCTGCAGCCAACTGCAGCACCTCAGCCTGCTCCTGTGGAGTCAGGTCATCATCGGCGAGAAAATGACGGAGCATCAGTTTCTAATTCCTTCCTTTGTTGGCGACAGCCTCAACGGCGTCGTTCAGGCAGGCATCAATCAACTCGACGGCGCGGTTGACTTCCTCATCGCTGAGGTTCAACGGCGGCACAATACGCAGCACATTCGCCTGCGGAGCGTTCAGAATGACACCACGTTCATAACCGGCGTTAACCGCTTCCTTCGCCAGGTTCTCGCGCAGCACCAGTCCAAGCATGAAGCCGCGACCACGCACGTGATCGACATGGCTTAACGACGCGAGCTTGCGAGCCAGGACCTTGCCCTTCTCGGTGACTCGATTGAGCAGCTTTTCTTCTTCCAGCGTCTCGATGACGGCCAGGCCGGCAGCGGCACAGACCGGATTGCCACCAAAGGTGGTGCCGTGCGCACCAGGAGTAAACAGTTCCGCTGCGCGGCCGTTGGCGATGACAGCACCCAGCGGCAGGCCGCCGCCGAGCCCCTTCGCCAGGGTCATAACATCCGGCACGATGCCATCGTGCTGGTGGGCAAACCACTGGCCGGTACGGCCGATGCCGGTCTGTACTTCGTCGACAATCATGAGAACGTCGAAGCGCTTGGTCAGTTCGCGGACGGCAGCGAGGTATCCCTCTGGCGGTGCGACCACACCGGTCTCACCCTGAATTGGTTCCAGAATCACCGCAGCGACACCCAACGGATCGGATTCGATGGTCTTGGTGAGGAAGTCAATGTCACCGTACGGCACGAACTCGACTCCACCCGGCATCGGTTCGAACGGGGTGCGCTTGTCGGGCTGACCGGTCATGGCAAGTGCGCCCATGGTACGGCCGTGGAACCCGTGGTGGGTAGCGATAATGCGATTGCGCCCCGTCAACCGCGCCAGCTTGAACGCGGCTTCATTGGCCTCAGTGCCGGAGTTGCAGAACATAACTCGGGTGTCATCAGTGTCCCAGCCAGTGAGCTCAATGAGCTTCTCGCCCAGTGCCAACGGTGGCTCAGAGGCGAAGATGTTGGACACGTGCCCCATCGTGGAAATCTGCTTGGACACAGCTTCCACGATGGCCGGATGTGCGTGACCCAACGCGTTGACTGCAATACCGGCGAGCAGGTCCAGGTATTCCTTGCCCTCGGAATCCGTGACAATAGCGCCCTTACCCTGCACAAGCTCAATGCGCGGCGTGCCGTAATTGTTCATCATCGTGTGTTGCCACTGCTGCTTGAAGTCGCTCATGTCGTCTTTCGACCTGCCTAACATGTATGTCGGTAAATTCTTGTCCGTCTTTTCTGCCTTATCCGGGCTCTACCATTGTGCCGATACCGCCGGAAGTCATCAGCTCCAGCAGCACCGAGTGTGGCTGGCGGCCGTCGATAACGTGGGCCGCAGGCACTCCCTGATCCACTGCGTTCAGGCAGGACTCCATCTTCGGAATCATTCCGGAATCCAGCGTCGGGAGGATTTCTCGCAGATGCGAAGTGGAAATCCTTGACACCAGCGAATCGCGGTTCGGCCAATCCGTGTAGAGACCCTCGACATTAGTCAGAATCACCAAACGGTTCGCGTTAATTGCCGATGCCAGTGCACCTGCTGCCGTGTCGGCGTTGATGTTGTAGACCTCTTTGCCATCAGCGGACGGCGCAATCGTAGAGACCACCGGAATACGTCCGGCATCAATCAGGTCCAATAGCGTTTCCGAGTGCACCTCGGTGATATTGCCGACCAGCCCGATATCTGTTTCCTTGCCGCCGACGTTTACCGTTCGTCGAGTACCAGTGAACAGGCCACCGTCCTCACCAGAGGTACCCACTGCATAGGGGCCGTAGGCGTTGATGAGGTTCACCAGTTCGCGGCCGACCTGCCCGAAGAGCACCATGCGGACAATTTCCATGACCTCCGGAGTCGTGACACGGAAACCGCCTCGGAACTCTCCCTCCAGCCCCAGGCGCTTGAGCATCGACGAAATCTGAGGGCCGCCACCGTGGACAACCACCGGCTTCACCCCCACGGTGCGCAGAAAAACCATGTCCTGCGCGAAGGCCTTCTTCAGTTTCAGGTCGGTCATCGCGTTACCGCCGTACTTGACCACCACAATCTTGTCGCGGTGGTGCTGCAGCCACGGCAGTGCTTCCGCCAGCACATGTGCCCGCTGTTCGAAGGACAGCCCTTCGGTCAACTGGTGAACCATTGCAGAGTCTCCTCAAAACCTTTACGACGAATATGCCGAGTTGATGTGAACGTAGTCGTGGGAAAGGTCAGTCGTACGAATCGTGGCCTCTTCCGGATTACCAGTACCGAGGTCAACCTCCACGGCAATGTCCTTGCCGGAGAGATCCACTTCACGAGCATCAGGCGTGCCACCGGTATCGCGACAGACTACATGACCGTTGAAGGAAACAGTGATGTGCTCCGGATCCATATCCACCGGTGCAGTGCCGACAGCCGCCAGCACACGACCCCAGTTCGGGTCCGAACCGAACATCGCACACTTGAAGAGGTTGTCGCGGCCGATGATTCGAGCAGCTACCAGAGCATCTTCAGCACCACCGGTGCCACGCACGGTCACGGACACACGCTTGGTCACGCCTTCGGCGTCCGACTGCATCTGGCGCGCGATGGAATCACACACACTGAGCACTGCCTGGTCGAGCTCCTCCTGCGAGGGCTTCACACCAGAGGCACCGTTGGCCAAAATGATGACGGTGTCATTGGTGGATGTGGAGCCATCAATATCTAGGCGGTTAAACGTAACCTCGCTCGCCTTGGCAATAGCCTCGTGCGCCATTTCTGCGCTTACCGACGCATCCGTCGTAATCACACCGAGCATCGTGGCCATCGACGGGCTAATCATGCCAACACCCTTGCCCATAGCGCCGACAGTGAATCCGTCACCATGCGCAACGGCCTGCTTTGCCACCAAGTCAGTGGTCAAGATGGCTTCTGCTGCAGCCGTACCTGCGGCGGCATCGCTGCCCAGATTCTCACAAAGCTTCGGCACACCTGCCAGAACAATGTCCATCGGCAGCCGGTCACCAATCAAGCCGGTGGAGCAGGTACCAATCTCGGTAACATCGACGCCGAGCTCATCTGCGACCTTCTGACAGACTTCGAGGGCGTCGGAAATACCCGGCTGACCATTGCAGGCGTTGGCATTGCCCGAGTTCAGCACCACAGCGGACAGCTTGCCGTCAGCGATGTGCTTCTTGGATACCGTCACCGGCGCAGCCTGGACACGGTTGGTAGTAAAGACAGCCGCAGCAGTCTTCTCCGGCCCCTGGTTTACGATGAGCGCCATGTCCGGGTTTCCGCTGACCTTGATGCCTGCAATGACACCACTGGCCACGAACCCCTGAGGTGCACATACGCCGCCTTCGTCACCAGCGACGTTGACGAGACCTTCTTTTTCTTCCTTCATCATGGGGCAACTCCTACCAATGGAAGTCCTGCAGTTTCATTCTGTCCAGTAACCAAATTCATGCACTGAACTGCGGCACCACCGGTGCCCTTTGTCAGATTGTCAATCGCCGAGGTCAGCACCAGACGCTTGGCGCGTTCATCTACCTCAACCTGAATCTGAACCAAGTTAGAGCCAATTACCGACTGCGTCTGCGGCTGCAGCCCTTCGGCCAACACCTGCACAAACGGCTCACCCTTGTAGAACTCGAGGTAGGCCTCCCGTGCGGTTGCCTCCGTCACCCCGTCGACAAGCGGAGCGGTGATGGTGGTGAGAATGCCGCGCGACGTCGGAGCGAGCACCGGCGTGAAGCTGACGGTGAGAGCCTCTGCGTACGGCTTGAGGTTTTGTAGGAACTCTGCGGTGTGGCGGTGCTTGCCCGCAGTGTTGTAGGCGCGGAGATTGCCCATAACCTCGGACCCGAGCAGGGGCACAGCTGCCTTCTTGCCCGCACCGGAGGTACCGGTGACGGAAACAACGGACAGATCCGGCTTGACCAGACCCTTTGCAACTGCCGGCAGTGCCGTAATAGTCCCGCCAGTGGGGAAACAACCCGGCACAGCAATACGCTTGGAAGCAGCCACTACTTCCCTGTTGCCCGGCAGCTCCGGAATACCGTAAGTCCAGGTACCGGCGTGCTCCGAGCCGTAGTAGTGCTCCCACTCGTCGGCATCCTGCAGGCGGAAATCCGCGCCGCAGTCAATAATCACCGTGTCATCGCCCAACTGCTCTGCAATCGCAGCCGAATGACCGTGGGGCAGGCCGAGGAACACCACGTCATGCCCGGCAAGTGTGTCACCATTAGTCGGCTCAATACGACGATCAGCCAAAGGTGCCACATGAGGCATAATGTCGCCCACACGGGCACCCGCGTTGGATGCTCCCGTTAGTGCGCCGATGGTCAGTTCGCCGGAAAGATACGCCGGGTGCGACAACAGGAGGCGGAGGATCTCTCCTCCTGCGTAACCGGTCGCACCAGCAATGGCAACGGAAATACTCATGCCAAACATTCAACACTTTTATTCACTGCGTTGCAAGATATTCATAGAATTCGTTGCCAAAGTGCTGGAATTCTATCGATGTGACGTGAGTGAATTATGAATATAACGCCGTCGTCGGTACATACATCTGGTTCGCCGAGCCGGCCATTCAATCAGCGCGCCGGATTACTCAACGCCGGACTATTCAACTACGACGCTTGACTCCTGGCTCATCACACCATCTGCCCACTGCGCCACCGATGACGTCGTGGTGTAGAGATAGTAACCCGACTCCTCCGGTGCGACGCTGCCATCAAAAGCCACCGCACCCGAGAACACCGCGGCCAGCTGGCCGTCGATAAAGAGTGGTCCGCCCGAATCGCCAACCTGCAACGCCGCGGGGCGCTCCATGCGCGCCAACACGGAGTCTTCCCGCACGCATTGTTGATACTTCACCGGGCACATCGAAGCGGTGACGGTCGCCGACGGCAGCGAGCCATCCGCAACATCGCCGAGCAGCGATCGCCCATAGACCGTGCCTGCCGTTTCTTGCTCCGAAAACGCTTGACGACGTTCCATTGCGGGATACCCCGGAAGAGCTGCGTCGCCCGCAAGGTGAACAAGCGCTACGTCACCGGTGGGCGCAATTTCCCAGCTATCGATAGGAACACGGTGGGAATCCTGACCGAAACCGACCTCTACTTCCCCAGCCTGCTGCGGGACATCACGCACGCAGTGGGCGGCGGTCATTACCCACTGCGGGGCGATTGCAGTTCCCGTGCAAAAGTTTCCGGTATGGGGACTGGTCTGGACCATGATTGACACCACGGAGTCCGCCGCCACACTAGGCGCAGCAGCCTCCCCGCCAACCAGCGCAGCCGCACTCGGCGCGCCGGTGAGCAACAGACCTGCCGTGACAGCAGCTGCAGCCACAGTCGCCGCAGGCTTCGCGCTGCTCACCGCGCGCACTCCAACGCGCTGCTCTCGTGCCTCTGCGCTATTCAGCCTGTTGCCGCGGTGCCGCAAGATGCCAATCATGGGTATCTCTCCCTGTGGTCTCCCCTTTTAGCCACGCAGCTGAGCGCCGTGACGGGTAGTGGCCAGCTCAATGGCCGCCTCGCGAGCCGCGGAAGCTTCCTCTTCCTTCAGCGTACGGTCCGGTGCGCGGAAACGCAGGGAGTACGCCAGTGAACGAACGCCTTCGCCCATCTGCTCGGAACGGTAAACATCGAAGATACGAATGGATTCGAGGAGCTCACCAGCACCCTCCACCAGAGTCTTCTCCACCTCTGCGGCGGAGACCTCATCGCTGACAACAAGCGCGACGTCCTGGTGGACAGCCGGGAACGGGCTGAGTACCGGCGCCGGCAGGTGCTCCGTCACTGGCAGTGCATCGAGATTAATCTCCATCGCGCAGGTGCGCTCCGGCAGACCAGCGTCCTTGCACACCTTCGGGTGCAGCTCACCGGCGTGGCCGACGACCTCGCCGTCGACAAGCAGCTCAGCGCAGCGGCCCGGGTGCCACGGCAACACCTCAGCGTTGCGGATCTCCAGCTCGACGTTGGCAGCGCGGGCAACAATGCGCGCGGCTTCGATGGCGTCGGCGACGGTGTACGCGGCCTCGTCACCCCACGGGCTATCCAGGCGGATACGACCGCAGGCGACAGTGGCGACGTGCAGCGGCTGCTCCGGCAGCGACTCCAGCAGCTCGGCGCGCTCGGCCTCGCTCGGCAGACCCGCGGTAGACGGCATCGGCGAGACACCGTTACCGCGCTCGATGGATACCTGCTCCACACCGTAGAGCGACAAGTCGACCTGGCCGCGAGCAACATTGCGCTTCAGCGATTCAAGCATGGACGGCAGCAGAGTCGTGCCCAGCTGAGCGTGGTCAGACTCCAACGGGTTGATGACCTTGACGGTGTTACGACGCGGGTCATCAGCGTCCAGGCCCCAGACGTCGAAGACATCGTTGGCAATGAACGGTGTCGGCAGAATCTCCAGGTAGCCATTGTGAGCCAGCGCGTGGCCGACGAAGCGGCGACGCAGCTGACGCTCGGTCAGACCGCGACCGGCCGGGGCGATTGGGAGGATAACCGGAATGTCTTCCAGGCCCTCCAGACGTAGGATCTCCTCAACCAGGTCAGCGGACATGGTCAGGTCCGAGCGCCAGGTTGGCGGAGTGACAGCCAGGCGGTCACCGTTGTCGACGACCTCGCAACCGACCTCGCGCAGGCGTCCAATGACGGTCTCACGCGGGTAATCAACGCCCGCAACTTCGCTGGCGCGGTTGACAGCAAAGTCAATAGTCGGCATGGTGGCAACCTCACCGAGCAGGGTGCGACCAGTGTCGATAGTGCCGCCGGCGATGTCAGCGAGCAGCTGGCAGGCCAGATCCAGAGCCGGCTCGACCAGAGCGGTGTCCACGCCGCGCTCGAAACGTCGTGAAGCCTCGGAGCTCAGCTTGTGGCGGCGACCACTGCGGAAGACATGCAGCGGCGACCAGTTGGCGGCCTCGAAGACCACATCGGTGGTGTCGTCGGCGATCTCGGAGGTGAGACCACCCATGATGCCGGCCAGCGACTGAATACCATTGTCATCGCAGATGACAACGTCCGCCGGGTCGAGCTTGCGGTCCACGTGGTCGAGAGTGGTCAGAGTCTCGCCGGCCTTAGCGTTGCGGATGTGCAGGCCACCAGCGATCTTGGAACCATCGAAAGCGTGCATCGGTTGACCGAGCAGCAGCATCACGTAGTTGGTGACGTCCGTGGCCACGTTGACCGGACGCTGACCAGCCAGCAGCAGGCGGCGGCGCATCCACCACGGGGTCTCGGCGTTCGGGTCGATGCCGGTGACACGGCGCAAACCAAAGCGGCGGGTGTCGGTGTCCTCGTCGATGGTGACGTTCAGGACCTCACCTTCGACCGGCAGCTCCTTGACTTTGGCCGGATCGGCGAAGTCGAGGTTGAAGGCGGAGCAGATCTCGCGGCCCAAACCGCGGGCCGATAGCGCGTAACCGCGGTCCGGAGTGATGTTGACCTCGAACTTCTCGTCATCGAGACCGATGAACTCCTTGGCGCACGAACCCAGCTCAGCTGGGGCCGACGGCAGCGTGAGAATACCGGCGGAGGAATCGGTCATGCCCAGCTCAGCTTCGGAGCACAGCATGCCGTTGGAAACCTTGCCGTAAGTCTTCCGTGCGGAAATCTCGAACCCACCCGGCAGCACGCAGCCCGGCAGTGCGACGATAACAATGGAGCCCTCTTCGAAGTTGCGGGCACCACAGATGATCTCCTGCAGCTCGCCGGTGCCATTGGCATCACCGACATTGACCTGACAGAAGCGAATTGGCTTCTTAAAGCCCTCGAGCTCCTCAATGTGGTCGACGCGACCGAAAACCAGCGGCCCCTCGACCTTCTCCAGCGGCTCGTGCCCCTCGGTTTCAAAACCAACGCGGACAAAGCCCTCATCCAGCTCGTCCGGGGTGACGGACCAGTCCGGGTTGATGGTGTTCTCTGGGCCGCGAACGATTTCAGTGACCCACGACTGTGGAATGAACATGTAAGTAAAACTCCTAATCTGTAGGTCAGTGAATTAGCCGCGGATACCGAACGGCTGCGTGAAACGGACGTCGCCTTCGACCATGTCGCGCATGTCGGTCAGGCCATTGCGGAACTGCAGGGTGCGCTCCAGGCCCATGCCGAACGCGAAGCCCGAGTACACCTCCGGGTCAATGCCAGAGGCCCGCAGCACGTTCGGGTTGACCATGCCGCAGCCGCCCCACTCGATCCAGCCTGCGCCGCCCTTCTTATTCGGGAACCAGACGTCAACCTCAGCGGACGGCTCAGTGAACGGGAAGTAGTTGGTGCGCATGCGGGTCTTGGTCTCCGGACCGAACAGCGCCTTTGCCATGTGATCCAGCGTGCCGCGCAGGTGCCCCATGGTCAGCCCCTTGTCCACAGCGAGTCCCTCCACCTGGTGGAAGACCGGGGTGTGGGTGGCGTCGAGCTCATCGGTGCGGAAGGTACGGCCCGGGCAGATAACGTAAATCGGCAGGTCACGTGACTGCAGAGTGCGAACCTGGACCGGCGAGGTGTGCGTACGCAGCACCTGCTTGGATCCTTCCGGCGCAATGTGGAAAGTATCCTGCAGAGTACGAGCCGGGTGATCCGGCAGGAAGTTCAGCGCGTCAAAGTTGAAGTACTCGGCTTCGACCTCTGGGCCCTCGGCGATTTCCCAGCCCATGCCCACGAAGATGTCACCAATCTGCTCGGACAGGATGGTAATTGGGTGCATACCGCCACGCTGACTCTGCGTGGTGTCCACCGACACGTCGATACGCTCCGCGACCAGGCGACGCGCGTTTTCCTCTTCCTCCAGCACTGCAAGACGCTCAGCATAGTGCTTTTCGACGGCTCCGCGAACAACATTTACGCGACGACCAGCATCCTTGCGCTCAGCCTTCGGAATGGAGCCCAGCGCGCGGCGAGCCTGCGGAATGTAGCCTTCATCCCCCAAGTGCTCACGGCGGGCGGCAGAAAGCTCATCCAGGTTGCCGGCAGCATCAAAGGCATCCGTGGCCTTCTGCGCAGCCGCCTGGAGGGCGTCCTCGGAAAGATCGATAGGATTTGGCGAATCGCTCACGTGTCAACCACTTCTATATAGGACTATCAGTTCTTGTGATGGAACAATCATAGTCGAGGATAACTGCACACGTGCACGCGCCTCACCATCGAGGTTTCCTACTTACCCCGAACCGTCTCCCACAGGCACATGGCCGCTGCGGTGGCGAGGTTCAACGACTCCGCCTCGCCCTTAATCGGGATGGCCACACTCGCCCCCGCCGAGGCCGTAATCTCCTCCGACAGGCCATGTGCTTCGTTGCCAAAAAGCCAGGCGACGGGACCGTCGGGAAGCGCATCAACGCCGAGTGTGAGAGCGCCATCCATCGCCGTGGCGAGGGTGGCAAAGCCCGCTTCCCTGACTCTCTCCACAACGACATCGATATCGCGCTCGCGTGCGACCGGTGTATGGAAAACAGACCCCGCAGAGGAACGCACGGCCTTCGAGTTCAAAGGGTCAACCGAATCGCCAGCAAGGATAACCGCGCCAGCTCCGAGAGCATCAGTCATACGCACAATCGTGCCGACATTACCCGGGTCATTGCACTCCACCGGAATCACCAAACAGCCGGACTGCTTTCCAACCTCAATGGCCTCTTCCAACGAAGTGGACACCGCATTGGTGTCGCAGACGGCGAAGAGTCCGGTGGTGGTGACAGTTTCGCTCAAAGAGCGGGCGGCGGCGTCGTCGATAAGCGAAACAGACTTACGCTGCGTCCCAGATTCGAGATACCCCGTGAGCAGCTCGCGGAACTGCTCGGCGGCAGCAGCGGTGACGAAGATTTCCACGACAGCCTCTGCTCGGATAGCTGCATCGACGGAATTGAAGCCCTCGATAAGGAAGCGCCCGGCCTTCTTCCGCTTGGCCGCACGGTGGAGCTGAATAGCCGCCGAGACTCGCGGAGTGCGAGGAGTAAACGGCTCGTCGTTGAAGTACAGCGCAGAGTTCATAGTGATTAATCCTAGTGATGCGGCTCGGGATTCATAACCGCCAGCAGGCCAGTGCGGATACGAAAAACCACCGCCGAGGTTATTCGTTAACCCAATCGACGGTGGTTTTTCAAAGATGTTGGCAGGCGCACTGCCAGTAAGCAGACGCTTGCCGACGCTACGTACGAGTTACCTCGTAGCTGCTTTACTTAGCAGCAGGAGCGTTGACGTCCTCCGGCAGAGCGTCCTTAGCGACCTTGACCAGAGCAGCGAATGCCTGCGGGTCGTTGACAGCCATCTCAGCCAGGTTCTTACGGTCAACCTCAACGCCAGCCAGGTTTAGGCCCTGGACGAAGCGGTTGTAGGTGATGTCGTTAGCGCGGGCAGCAGCGTTGATGCGCTGAATCCACAGACGACGGAACTGACCCTTACGGTGGCGGCGATCGCGGAACTCGTAGGTCTTGGAGTGGAGCATCTGCTCCTTGGCCTTGCGGTACAGGCGGGAGCGCTGACCACGGTAGCCCTTTGCGGAATCGAGAACTTCGCGACGCTTCTTCTTAGCGTTAACAGACCGCTTCACACGTGCCACGGTGATACTTCCTTTTCGTTGTCTTTAAGAACTAGTGAAATTAAGAGGGCGATTGCCCTGGGACGAGGCTTGAAAAATTAAGCCTTGCCCAGCAGACGCTTGACGCGCTTGACGTCCGACTTAGCAACGTCCGTGGTGCCCTTCAGGCGACGGGTACGAGTGGACGGCTTGCCCTCCAGGAGGTGGCGGCGGTTAGCCTGCTCGCGGCGCAGCTTGCCGGAACCGGTAACCTTGATGCGCTTTGCGGTGCCCTTGTGGGTCTTCTGCTTCATGTTAAAACTCTCCCCTACCGATCTTTGACGCTCGTGGCGCAAAAATCTCGTTTACAACCATTTCTGGTCAGGTCGGTTACTTCTTACCCTTATTCCGAACCGGCCCCAGGACCATAGTCATGTTGCGACCGTCCTGCTTCGGGCGAGACTCGACAATGCCGTACTCTTCGACATCGGCGGCCAGACGCTCCAACAGGCGGAATCCCAGTTCTGGACGAGACTGTTCACGGCCACGGAACATAATCGTGACCTTGACCTTCGAACCCTTCTCCAAGAAACGAACAACATTGTTCTTCTTGGTTTCGTAGTCGTGGTCATCAATCTTCGGACGGAACTTCTGCTCCTTGACCACAGTCTGCTGCTGGTTCTTTCGAGCCTCGCGTGCCTTCTGGGCTTGTTCGTACTTGAACTTGCCGTAGTCCATAATCTTGGCGACCGGCGGCTTTGCTCGCGGAGCAACCTCAACCAGGTCAAGGTCTGCTTCGTAAGCGAGCTTGAGTGCGTCACCGGTGCGGACAACGCCCACCTGCTCACCATTCGGTCCTACAAGGCGGACTTCCGGTACTCGAATATCCTCGTTAATACGAGCTTCAGCGCTGATGTGGCCTCCTAGGTTGAACCTGAACAATCTTCGTTTCAAACCGCGATAGCAAGCGGGAAAGGAAGAAAAGCCACGCGTCTACAGCGGATTACTACACACTGTATAAGGACGCCTTCCAATCGTGCGATGTGACATCACCGATTAGGGTGGACCCCGGCGCTACCGTAATTCTTTGGCGCACCTAGGGTGGGACTTAAATCCTCTTCGCTGCCGAATGCAACTAAATGCTCCCCGAAGGCAGCAAGCATCGCATTCTGGCGGTCGTAGACGAGATGTTAACACAGCTGTTCTCGCATACCAAAACCGGCTCTCATTCCGGGTTATTCACCATCGGTACCCGACGCGATACCAAGCGTCAAAAAAAGTGCAATCCGAATTGTAATCAGATTGGTAGATTCTCTCCATAGTTTTTAGGCCAAACACGATTAAAGTCGTCACCATGAATACTGGCTCCAACGGCTTTGGCCCTAAAGCCGAGAACACCAATCCTAATCAGCACTCCGCCCGATACGGCAAGCCTCCGACCGGCGATTTTGTCCTGACCGGCGACTCCGTCTCAGAGCTTTCCCATGCTCTGGCAGATCTCGAAGCTAGCTCGCTTCGGCTGGCTCAGCTGACTCATACTTGGCAGGTGCGCCTTTCTCAGGAAAGCGGGCAAGCGCCGACTGGACCGCACGCGCCTCACACTACGGGAGCCGAATCTGCGCCAGCACCTCAAGCGCCGCCCCATGCTGCACCCCAAGGGGCACATCAACACAGCCCGCAACCACCGCCAGCGTCTACTCCACCACTAGACCAGGCGCCTCCTCCCCGTTGGGAATCGCAGGCTGAGCAGATGCTGGCCACACCGCAGTATCCCCAGCAGCCTCAGCAGATGCAGGTGCCACCACCGCCAGTACAAGCGGACTGGCGGAATCAATCAGCTCCCTTGCCACAGAGCGAGGCAGCTGCGCAGCCGATGTTTGACTTCCCCTCTGCCCACCAATGGCGGCGGGATTCGAAGATGCCACAGTCTTCTCCCACAGACCCCACCTCGCCACCGAAGCTGCCAGAGGCACCGCGCGAACCTCGCGAGCCCTGGTGGCGCAACGAGAAGGCAATCATCAGAATCATCGCCATCTTCGGTGGTCTCATCACCGCTGCCGGTATCGCGTTTTTCGTCGCGGTCGCAATCCAATCCGGCCTGATTGGACCAGCCGGTCGTGTGATCCTGGCTTACTTGTTGGCCGCCGTGCTCGCGGTCGCGGCTGTGCGAGCGCACCGTCGTCAAGCACCGCCTGCTGGTGTGACGGCGTTGATTGCGACACCACTAGCCGCTGCGCACCTGACAACGATGTCGATGTCCTACCTCCTCGACTGGATTCCGGTGGCCGCGACGCTGGTCATCATGCTGCCTTTCGCCGCAGTCGGTCTATACGGCGCGCGGCGGACGAAGTCGAGTGCAACCGCGGCGTGGACAATCACAATCAACACCGGATTAATGCTGTGGGCGACGATCGGCCTCGACTTCCACGCCCGCCCGCTGAGCTCCTCGCTCGCGCAAATCACCCTTCAACTGATGGTCATCGCCGCTATCGTCTGCCTCCTGAACGTCCCCTTCCGGAAGTACGTAGTCGCATTCCTGCTCGGCGCAAACGTTCTCATCGGCGTAATCACGACCAACAATGCACTGGTGATGCCCGCAATCGCCGCACTCACCATTGCACTTTTCGTGTTTGCCCAGTTCGGCCCGCTGGCGTTGGCTCGCCAACTCACTCCCGAGCTTGACGACGAGCCTTCGGAAACCAGCACTTGGGAAGACGATCTGGTCACCATCACGTCAGTAGTTGCCTTCTCGACTCCGGTTGTAGCTGCAGTCCCAATGGTCAACGCCGCACAGTCCGCCTCCAGCCTCTGGCTGCTGTTCTACGGCGGATTCGTGCTGTTCATCGCAATTGCTGCAGTATTCCTTTGGAACCGTGTCATCTTCCGCTATCTCGCACCATTGGCCTTGGCCACGGCAATTCTGCCCTGGCTAGCGCTCGCGGTGGCAGGCCCGGAAAGGAGCTCAGGAGCCGATACTGGAACCCACACTTGGGGTCTCATCCCAATCTCCATCGGTGCCGCGCTCTTTGTCTGGGCGCTGGCCACAGCACCGAAGCACGGCGCGATTGGCACACGACTACAGGCTCCTGAACCAACCCGGGATGCCGTCGCACCATATACAAAGATTGCGGCACTGACCTGGCTGCTCGGCGCAACGGTAGTACACCTCTACATCCTGCCCGCAGCGTTGAATGCCGGTGCTGCAGCTGATTACTCGGCAACGTGGGCAGAAATGCTTTCGCTGTTGTTCCTGCTGTGCGCCGACGTCGGCCTGGCCGTGACGGCAGCGAGGTCGCAGCTACCGCCAGCTTTTGCACTGATTGGCCTGGCTGCACTGGGTATGCCATTTATCGTGCTGCTCACGACTATTGGCGTGAGCTTCAACGCCGCACACATGTTGCTGAGTATTTTCTGGGCCACGATTGCCGGCATGCTGGTGCTATCGAAGAGGTTCCACCACATTCCGGCGCGACTGGCAGCGGGTTTGACGATTGCGGCGCTGTCTATCGTCAAGCTGATCTTCTACGACATGGCAACTCTCGATGGCGTTATCCGCGCCTTGGCGTTCCTCGGCTGTGGTTTGATTCTGCTGGCCATGGCGGTCTCCGGGGCGAAGCAGAAGAATGCCGAGGAGCCGGCGGCACCGGACTGTGACGGCACCGCCGGCGATACTGACGCTGCCGGCGCTGCTGCCGACGCTGCCGGCGCGAGCGGCGCAGCAGATACCGACCCCGCTGCTGACAGAATGGAAGGCATCACCCGCACCGACGGTCCTGGAATTTCCGACGGAAACGACCCGACTACCTAAGCTACTTAAGCAGCGGCTTCAGGTACTGCCCGGTGTGGGAGCCGGAACAGTTCGCGACATCCTCCGGCGTGCCCTCTACAACCACGGTGCCACCGCCGGAGCCGCCTTCCGGCCCCATGTCGATGATCCAATCCGCAGACTTGATGACATCCAAATTGTGCTCAATGACAATGACGGTGTTGCCCTTGTCCACCAGACCCTGCAGTACCAGCATGAGCTTGCGGATGTCCTCAAAATGCAGCCCCGTGGTCGGCTCATCCAAGATGTAGACCGTCCGGCCATTGGAGCGCTTCTGCAGCTCACTGGCCAGCTTTACACGCTGAGCCTCACCACCCGAGAGGGTGGTTGCCGCCTGCCCGAGACGGACATAGCCCAGGCCGACGTCGACAAGCGTATTGAGATAACGCGCAATCGACTGAATCGGCTCGAAGAACTCCGCTGCCTCGGAGATGGGCATGTCCAGAACCTCAGCGATGGTCTTGCCCTTGTAACGAACCTCCAGCGTTTCGCGGTTGTAGCGCGCGCCGTGGCAAACCTCGCAAGGCACATAGACGTCCGGCAGGAAGTTCATCTCAATCTTGATGGTGCCGTCGCCCTTACACGCCTCACAGCGGCCGCCCTTGACGTTGAAGCTGAAACGACCGGGCTTATAGCCACGAACCTTGGCCTCTTGTGTCTCGGCGAAGAGATTGCGGATCTTGTCGAACACACCGGTGTACGTCGCTGGGTTGGAACGCGGGGTGCGACCAATCGGCGACTGATCAACTTGCACCAGCTTGTCCAGCTGATCCAACCCCTCCACGCGGCTGTGTCGACCCGGCACCTGACGAGCACCGTTGAGCTCGTTGCTCATCACCTTGGCCAGGATTTCGTTGACCAAGGTGGACTTGCCGGACCCGGAAACACCCGTAACGCAGGTCAACACGCCGAGGGGGAACTTCACGTCAATCTTCTTCAGGTTGTTTTCGCGAGCGCCCTTGACCGTCACCATGCGCGACTTATCAATCGCACGACGGTTCTCCGGCACTGCCAATACCCGACGACCCGAGAGATACGCACCTGTCAGTGATTCCTCGCAGTCAACGATGCCAGACGGTTCACCTTGGTAGACAATCTGTCCACCGTATTCACCGGCCTTTGGCCCAATGTCGACCAGCCAATCGGCCTCGCGAATCGTGTCCTCATCATGCTCGACCACAATCAGGGTATTGCCCAGGTCGCGCAGGTTCTTCAGAGTCTTGATTAGACGGTTGTTATCACGCTGGTGAAGACCAATCGAGGGCTCATCCAAGACGTAGAGCACGCCTGCGAGCCCCGAACCAATCTGTGTGGCCAGACGAATTCGCTGCGCTTCACCACCGGACAGCGTGCCTGCCGAGCGCGACAGGGACAGATAGTCCAGCCCCACATCTAGCAGGAACTTCAGACGAGCCTGCACCTCACGCAGAACACGCCCGGCAATCATTTCCTCGCGCTTGCCCAGAGTCAGGGAATTCAGAAATGCCGAGCCATCGTGAACCGATAGCTCTGTCAGCTCGGCAATATTCTTCTGCCCGAACTCCGCCGAATCCAACGTCACCGAAAGAATTTCCGGACGCAAACGAGTACCGCTACATGCCGGACACGGCACCTCACGCATGTACCCCTGGAAACGCTCCTTCTGAGAGTCACTCTCCGCCTGCGACAGCTTGCGGTGCAGGTACGGCATCACGCCTTCAAACGGCGCGGTGTACTGGCGAGTACGGCCATACCGATTGCGGTAACGCACCGTGACCTTGTGGCTGGAACCATGCAGCAGGGCCTTGCGCTGCGGCGCTGTAAGTTCCTCAAAAGGCGTGGTCGGGTCGAAGCTCATCTCGGTGGCGAGCCCCTCGACCAGTTTTTCAAAGTACTTCTTGTTCAGCGTCTGCCGCCACGGCGCAATCGCCTCAATCGTCGGCAGCGACGGATCTGGAATCACCAGGTCCGTGTCCACCTCCAGCTTGGTACCGATACCGTCACACTCCGGGCACGCACCATACGGCGAGTTAAAGGAAAACGACCGTGGCTCCAACTCATCGATAGCAATACGGTGCCCATTCGGGCAGGCCATCTTCTCCGAGAACCGCTGGGTTCGACGCGGGTCGTCCGCCTCTAGCCCGACGGCGTCGATGACCACGACGCCGTCGGCAAGCAGAAGCGCCGTTTCGACGGAATCGGTGAGCCTGCGCTGCTGCGACTCCTTCACCTGGAGACGGTCAATGACCACGTCAATGTCATGCTTGACCTGCTTCTTCAGCTTCGGCGGATCCGTTAGACGGTGCATTTCACCATCGACGATGACACGCGCGTAGCCCTCGGATGCGAGGCGTTCAAACAGGTCGACGAATTCACCCTTGCGCGTGCGCACGACGGGTGCGAGGACCTGGAATTTGGTGCCCTCCGGCATTTCCATGACCTGATCGACGATCTGCTGTGGAGTCTGTGAGGAGATTACTTCCCCACAGGTCGGACAGTGCGGAGTACCGGTGCGCGCGTAGAGAAGACGCAGGTAGTCATACACTTCAGTGATGGTTCCGACGGTCGAGCGCGGGTTGCGGTTCGTCGACTTCTGGTCGATCGACACCGCCGGCGAGAGCCCCTCAATCATCTCTACATCGGGCTTTTCCATCTGCCCCAGGAACATGCGCGCATAGGAGCTCAGCGACTCCACGTAACGGCGCTGGCCCTCGGCGAAAATTGTGTCAAATGCCAGTGACGATTTACCCGACCCCGACAGACCTGTGAAAACCACCATCTTGTCTCTGGGCAAATCGATGTCAACACCCTGCAGGTTATGCTCGCGGGCGCCTCTGACCACTAGACGTTCAGCCACAGTGGGAAACCTCAATTCGTCGACGATTCACTGCCGACTAGTCTACAGTCCATAACCAATTTTTCGCACATGTGTTCAGAGACTCGTGGTTACGTTGCGCTCCTAGCGCGCCGACAGACACCTCATTACCCTGGGGCGCATGAACGACGACATTACAATCAGCCCTTACTCCAACTCGCCGAGAACGCGCGGCGTTGAGCGCATTGACTACGGCAATGTCACTATTTATAAGACCTCCGTCGGATCGATGGACAACAACGTCTACCTTTTGGTCGACTCCCGCGAGCCCGACAATTCCCTACTTATCGACGCCGCCACCGACGCCGACCATCTAATCCGCCTGGTTGAGCACGTCGGCGCGCAGGTCCGCACGATTGTCACCACGCACTCCCACGGCGATCACGTTCAGGCGCTCGGCGAGCTCCTGCAGTCATTCCCGGCCCGCCACATCACGTCCAGCCTCGACGCTGCCGACATTCCCGAGCCCGCCGACCAGCAGCTCGACGGCGGCGAGACCATCACGTTCGGCGAGGACATCACGCTGCCCACGTTCATCCTGCGCGGACACACCAAGGGCGGTCTCTGCCTCGACCTGTCCGCCAAAGAAGCCGGCGCGCTTTCCGAGGGCACCCCGTCACACCACCTCTTCGTCGGTGACAGCGTCTTCCCAGGCGGTGTCGGCAAAACGTACTCGCCCGAGGATTTCACGCAGCTTATCGACGATGTCGAGAGCCGTGTCTTCCGCGTCTACCCCGCCGACTCGGTGATTCACCCCGGCCACGGCAAAGACACCACAGTTGGTGTCGAGAGCCCCGAGGTCGAGAACTGGCGCCAGCGTGGTTGGTAGCGCTGGATGAGCGTGGTCGGTAGCGCTGGATGAGCGTGGTTGGCAGCGCTGGATGCAGCCGGAGCTTCTGAAAAACTCGTCATTCCCGCGACATAAATAGGCCGGGCTGCGTAGGATTAATAGTGAATTACAGCGACCAGATGGCCAAAAACACGGTTTCACCTGGACGACAAAGGAGATGGAATTTAGATGATTCGCAAGTTTGCCCGACCAATGCTGGCCTCGGTTTTCGTTGCCGACGGTGTCGACACGCTGATGAACCAAAAGGATCATGAAGAGGGCGCACGCGACCTAATTGCCCGCGTCCGCTCCGTAACCCCGAACCAGTACAACAAGTACGTGCCAAATAGTGAGAAGCTGGTTGTCCAGGTCGTCGCTGGTACCAAGGTTGCTGCGGGTTCCCTCTACGCTCTGGGTAAGGCTCCACGCCTGTCCGCCACCGCTCTGGTCGCTGCACAGGTTCCGACGATGCTGGCTCGCCACGCATTCTGGGAGACCCAGGATTCGAAGGAGAAGGCAGCTCGCCGCACTGGTTTCCTGACCGACATCGGTCTGCTGGGTGGCCTCTTCCTGGCTACCGCTGACACCGACGGAAAGCCGGGTGTCGCTTGGCGCGCTGAGAAGGCTGGCAAGCAGCTGAACAAGAAGGTTCAGGCTGCCCTGCCGACCAAGTCTGAAACCGAGCAGCGCACTGAGGAAATCAGCGCAGCCTTCGCTTCCGCCGGCGAGAACGTCCGCGAAAAGGCTGGCCTGCTCCGTGACCGCGCTTCTGAGGCCACCGATGGGGCTCGTGAATACGTCGAGGACAACAAGGACGGCTGGCGCGAGCAGCTCACCGACGCCTTCGACACCGCTAAGAGCTACGTCGAGGACAACAAGGACGACTGGATTGCCAAGGCTACCGAGCTCGCTGAGGACGCTCGCGACTACGCCGAGGACCTGGGCAAGGATCTCAAGAAGGACACTCGCAAGCAGCGCAAGGAACTGCGCAAGCGCGCAGCCAAGGCTTCCAAGGAGGCCAAGAAGTCCGCAAAGAAGGCGCAGAAGCGCCTGCAGTAAGTTTGCTGCCGCAGTTAAAGCGGTATACTTAAACGCTCCCCACGCCACTACGCGTGCGGGAGCGTTTTCATATTTTTATATTCATTCAGCACATCAGTTAGCACTAATTTTGCGATTCGTTGAGGAGACCAGGTTGGCGTCGCGCGCATCCGAGCCCGGGCAGGACCAGACAGGCCGCATTGGCCACACTGGCCAGGCAGGTCTGCCGGACCAGGCAAGTTCAGCACCACAGCGAGAAGAAGAAAGCATCCTCGCTGCCGAACAGGCCTACGTCGACCGTGCGTTCAGCTTCCTCGACCGGGCACGCGAGCGCGACCAAGAGTACCTGCGCCAGGTCATGCTCATCGACGACCCAGACCCGCAAGCCCGCGTTGAACGCGAGGTGGAATACCACCGACTACAGGCTAATCTGGACCGCTACCGCTCAGCCGAGATTGGCCTGGTCTTTGGTCGAATCGATATCGATGACACAGACCCCGACAATCCTTTGGCAGAGGAAGGGCCGGGGGCGACCGTCGATAAGCGATACATCGGGCGAATCGGCCTGTCCGATGAAGACGACGACTACCGCACGGTCATCATGGATTGGCGTGCCGACGGCGCGCGCCCGTTTTACCTGGCCACGACCGCGCATCCCGAGGGAGTCAGTCTGCGTCGACACCTGCGCACTCACGGCCGGAAGGTCCGCAGCATTGACGACGAATGGCTCTCCGGCGAGGAAGCCGACAGCGCACACGAGACCGAAGTTGAAGCGGGCGTCGGTGGCGAATCGGTGCTGCGGGAGGTCATGAATCAAGCGCGCACCGGCCATATGCGCGGCATTGTGGAGACCATCCAGCGCGAGCAGGACCTCATCATCCGCGACTCCACCCGCGGAACCTTGGTTGTCCAGGGCGGTCCCGGCACAGGCAAGACGGCAGTGGCGCTGCATCGCGTCGCATGGCTTCTCTACACCTACCGCGATCAACTGGCGAAAACCGGTGTCCTCATCATCGGCCCGAACACAACCTTCCTCGACTACATCTCGCGCGTGCTGCCGAGCCTCGGCGAAACGGGCGTGGTACTGACCACCATTGCCGATCTCTACCCCGGCGTGCGCGGTTCCAACGCGCTTATCGACGGACACAACCCCGAACCCCTGGTTGCGCAGGAAGTTAAGGGCTCGATTGAGATGCTCACTATCCTGCGCGAAGCCGTGCGGGCCTACCAGGAGCTCCCCGCGGAACCTCTTGAAGTCCGGAACGACAACATCACCCTGACGATCACACCTGACATGGTGAAAGCTGCACGCACGCGTGCGCGGCGGACTCGGAAACCCCACAATCTGGCCCGGCCGATTTTCCGCGATCACGTGGTGGAGCTCCTGGCCGCGCAGATGGCCGAGGTCATCGGCGCCGACCCGCTGGGCGGCGAGAACCTGCTGTCCGTGACCGACGTTGCCGACTTACGCGACGAAATCGACGAATCCGGAGCAGTTGCCGACATCCTCGACGAGCTGTGGCCTGCGCTTACGCCCGAGCGGGTGCTGTCGGAACTGCTGAGCTCTCGCGAGGCCATCGACTACGCCGCCACCGATTACGACGAGCTGACGCGCGAGGCTCTCTACCGGCCGGAAGGCACCGACTGGATGCCTTCCGACGCCCCGCTTCTCGACGAGCTGGCGGAACTCCTCGGCCCAGTTGGTGACGCGGAGGCCGATGAAGAGGATTGGCAGGCCCGCGTCGAGGAGGCGCAGGGCGCGTTGGATACCCTGTCCAGTTCTGCGTCCCAGGATCTTGACGACGGCTTCGAGGCCGAGATCTTGTCAGCGTATGACGTCATCGATGCCGAGGCACTGGCCGAACGCCACCGTGAGCGCGACCTGCGATCCACCGCCGAGCGGGCGGCGGCGGATCGCCTGTGGGCCTACGGCCATGTCATCGTCGACGAGGCTCAGGAACTCTCCGCGATGGCCTGGCGAATGCTGCGCCGCCGCAGCCCCAACGGCTGGATGACCCTCGTCGGCGACGTGGCCCAGACGGGCTCCCCCGCAGGCGCCGCGACCTGGGACGATGTGCTGGAACCCATCATCGGATCGAGGTGGCATCTCCACGAGCTAACCGTCAACTACCGCACCCCAGCTGAGGTGATGGAGGTTGCCGCCAGCGTCCTGGCTGAGATTGACCCGGAGCTGGAGGCGCCGCAGTCGATCCGCGCGACCGGCCGCAAGCCTGTTCAGGCCCACACCGTCGCGGAGGCTCTGACGCATGTGGAGCAGGTTGCGCAGCCGGACCGCCTGGTCGCTGTAATCGCGCCCGCCGAGTTGCTCGAAGCCACGCGCGCGGAGGTGCGGGATTTTCTCGGTGGTGGAGCTGATGGAGATGGTGACCCTGATGGTGCTGGCGGGGCTAGTGCCGCCGATGACGCACCTGCTACTCGCCCCAGCAAACTCACCAACTGCGCGGTCTACGACATCACGACCTCAAAAGGCCTGGAATTCGACGAGGTCATCGTCGTTGCGCCCGACCAGATTGTGGCGCAATCCCCACAGGGGCTACAGGACCTGTACGTTGCACTGACTCGTGCGACCCAGGGGCTAATTGTTGTGGCGCCTCAGCAGTCAGGCGTTTTGCCGGAGCTGCAGTGGTTAGAATGACGAGGATAGTGCCGTACAGAATGAGTGAGACATAATGTCCCAAAACTATCTACCTCAGCTAGCTGAACTTCGCGCACGCCGTCTCATTGCCCAGGGGTTAGCTGCAAGTCAAGCACGCAGCGATTGGAATACAAACCTCAAGTCGCCTGCATTATCAGCAACGCATGGCATGGTTGCTCTGCAAGGACAGAATTATTCGAACGGTGTTGATGCCATCGCCTTGCGCAGTGGCAGCACCACCGACGATGTTTTAGCAGCCATTTCTTCTTACGACATCGTTCGCTGTTGGTCGCAACGAGGCACCCTGCACTTTGTTTCAGCGCAAGACGCGCGAGCAATTATGAGGTTGACGAATCCGCGCATCGAAAAGGCACCAGCAAGACGTCGTACGACACTCGGGCTTTCTCAAGATGATGTGCAGACCGCAAGGGCAGCATTTCATTCCGAATTGCGCTCACGTGGCCTGTCCGACCCGCTGACTCGGACTGAAGCCTATGAGGTTTTCGCAGATCATGGAATAGACCCCACGGAACAAAGAGGTCCTCACCTACTGCGCACATTCGGCGGCGAAGGCGCTGTCGTCCAAGGGCCACGAAAAGGATCCGAAGATACCTTCGTCCTGCTTGCCGACGTAACTTTCAAAGGCGGCCTCTCAGCAAATACCACAGAGGGCTCCAGCACAGAACACTCAGCTGATTCCACGCTGGCCGACATTGCCTGGCGCTATGTTAATTCCCGCGGACCTATCTGTGTAGCTGACTTCGCGTGGTGGCTGGGGATGACGAAAACTCAAGCGAAAAAGGCCCTTAAGCTTATCGACCACTTAATAGTTCCTTTCTCCCTCGATTCCTCTGCCTCTCCGGACGCGCCAACTGGCACAGAATTCATCGGCGAAAATCTCGCGCAAAATGAGTACTTCATGCCGACATGGCAGCAGAACGTAACTGAAGCCGAGCTTGAAGCCGCGCTTTCACTGACGCTTCGACTGCCCGCTTTTGACGAGTACCTCATGGGCTACGGCAGCCGCACCGAAATTCTTCCTGAATCCCTTCGCAACCAGGTCTTAACCAGAAACGGAATTAGCTGGCCTTTTGTAGTTGAAGAAGGGATTATCACCGGCCGGCAATAGAAAAACCGGCACCTCAACTAAGAGATGCCGGTTTAAAGCGAAAGCTAAACTACTAGCTCACCGTTTTGTTAGCTCACAGTGTGAACAATCATGACGTCACAGTCCGACTGACGAGCAACATCAGCCGGCACGGAGCCCAGCAGACGACCAGTCAGCGAGTTAATACCGCGGTTGCCAACCACCAGCAGGTCAGCGCGACGGTCAGTGACCAGAGACATCAGAGCCTCAACCGGGGAGCCGGAACGAACCTCGGTCTCAACCTTGGTAGCGCCGACGGCCTCTGCGGCCTCCTTAGCAGCAGCCAGGTTCTTCTGAGCCGGGTCATCACCGAGGACCTGAACCGAATCCTGGCGCAGGGTCTTGGACGCATCCTCTGCAGTCTCGTAGTAAGCGCAGCCGATAACCAGGGTGGCATCGAAAGCCGCGGCAATCGAGGCAGCGCGCTCTACTGCGAGCAGCGACGACTTAGAACCATCCGTGCCGACAACAATGGTCTTGTAATCACTCATGAAAACTATCCCTCACTGTGGAAGTTGCATTAAAACAGTTCATCGTGCGTAACGCCGTCGTTGCCCCGAACCCACTGGCCAGAGCCACTTTCGCGAATACACTGTTTTACTTCCCACAACAGTAGCAAAAAACTACTCGACACCGGCCTCAATCATCCCCTTAAGTTCCTTCTTGAGGTCGAAAATCTCATCGCGCAAGCGCCCCGCGAGCTCGAACTTCAACTCTCGCGCAGCCGCGGCCATCTGCTCCGACAGGTCCGCGATAAGCGCCTCAAGCTCCGCCCTCGGCATCTGCTTACCGCTAGCACCATCGGCCGCGCCCGAGCCGTCGGCACGCGAGAGCAGCGCATCAGCGGCCGCACCGGTCTTGCCTTCGTAATCGGTGTCAGCGTTGTCGTAGACCTGATCCAGAATGTCCGCGATCTTCTTGCGCAGCGGCTGCGGATCGATGCCATGCTCAGTGTTGTAAGCAATCTGCTTTTCGCGGCGGCGCTCCGTCTCGTCGATGGCGAACCGCATGGAATCGGTGATCTTGTCGGCGTACATGTGCACCTCGCCGGAGACGTTTCGCGCGGCACGACCAATCGTCTGAATCAACGAGCGCTCCGAACGCAGGAACCCCTCCTTGTCGGCGTCGAGGATTGCCACCAGCGAAACCTCGGGCAAGTCCAGCCCCTCGCGCAGCAGGTTAATACCGACCAGCACGTCGTACTCGCCGAGACGCAACTGCCGCAGCAGCTCAACGCGTTTGAGCGTATCCACATCCGAATGCATGTACCGCACCTGCACGCCATTTTCGAGCAGGTAGTCGGTCAGGTCCTCCGCCATCTTCTTCGTCAGGGTTGTGACGAGAACGCGCTCGTCACGCTCGGTGCGCTTTCGGATCTCGCCGATCAGATCATCAATCTGCCCCTCAGTAGGCTTAACGACGATCTTGGGGTCCACCAGCCCAGTCGGACGAATGACCTGCTCCACATACTCTCCACCGGTCTTTTCGAGCTCATAGTCACCCGGCGTTGCGGACATGAACACGACCTGGCCCACGCGGGCATCGAATTCGTCGAACGTCAGCGGGCGGTTATCCAGCGCCGATGGGAGGCGGAAACCGAAGTCGACGAGGTTGCGCTTACGGGAGGCATCGCCCTCGAACATGCCGCCAATCTGCGGCACGGTGACGTGCGACTCATCGATGATGGTGAGGAAGTCCTCCGGGAAATAGTCAATGAGCGTCGCGGGGGCCGAGCCCGGCGCGCGACCATCGATGTGGCGCGAGTAGTTCTCAATGCCGGAGCAGAAGCCGACCTGTTCAATCATTTCGAGGTCGTACTCCGTGCGCATGCGCAGACGCTGTGCTTCCAGCAACTTGCCCCGGTTTTCCAGATCCGCCAGGCGTTCGGCGAGTTCGGCCTTGATGTCCGCGACGGCCCGTTCCATCCGCTCCGGGCCTGCGACGTAGTGCGTAGCTGGGAAGATGCGCAGCTCAGGGACTTGGTCGATGACGTCGCCTGTGACTGGATTGAGGTAGTACAGCGAATCAATCTCGTCGCCGAAGAACTCCACCCGCACGGCCTTTTCTTCGTAGGCCGGGATGATATCGACCACGTCACCTTTTACTCGGAAGGTGCCGCGGGTAAAGGCAATGTCATTGCGGGCATACTGAATGTCCACCAAAAGGCGCAGGAACTGGTCGCGGTCGACTTCCTCGCCCTCCTTCAGCCACACCGAACGGTCGAGGTAGGACTGCGGGGTACCCAGGCCATAGATGCACGAAACAGAGCTGACGACGACTACGTCGCGACGCGACAGCAGCGCTGAAGTAGCCGAGTGGCGCAGTCGCTCCACGTCCTCGTTGATGGAGGAATCCTTTTCAATATAGGTATCGGTCTGCGCGATATAGGCCTCGGGTTGGTAGTAGTCGTAGTACGAAACGAAGTACTCGACCGCGTTGTTTGGCAGCAGGCTGCGGAGCTCATTGGCCAGCTGGGCCGCCAGCGTCTTGTTCGGTGCCATGACGAGGGTTGGCCGCTGCACCTTTTCGATCAACCACGCTGCGGTGGCTGACTTACCGGTACCCGTGGCACCCATCAGAACGACCTCGCGCTCGCCTCTATCTAGGCGCTCCGACAGTTCCGCGATTGCCTGCGGCTGGTCGCCCGACGGTTCGAATTCACTGATGACCTCGAAGTTTCCCTCAGCGCGCTCGACTTCACCGACGGGCCGGAACTCCGAGTGTGCGAGGACGGGTTGCTCTGCTGCAAATGCCATAGTTCCCAGCGTAGCGAAGGCTGTCTTGAAAGCGGCTGGTTACGTTACTTCCTGGGGCTTTGGGCTATCCAGGGCTGGGGCCCAGGGGCCTAGGGTCGGCTGTCGAGTTCCGAGCCAACATTAAGATCGGCACAGGTTTGGACAAGGCTGGCATAAAGTCGGTGCCAGGCCAGCAAAGGCGGGTTCCGCTTCACCAGCTGGCCCTTAGTGCGCATGGACTGACTCCTGGTGAAGCGCAAGCCGTCTTATCGATGGTCCGCGGCTGCGGCTGCGAGGCTGCGAGGCTGCAAGGCTGCGGGAGGCCTGGGTTATCCACACCCTGAAAGTTGTCCACAGATTGGACGTGGAGCCTCTCTCGCAGCGAAGTCCCTGGGCCGAAAAAGCTTAGAGTCCCGACCATGGGAAGTTTCACCACGGCCGAGTTGCGTGCACTCGGCATCGGAGAGACAAAGACCAGAGCCCTCCTACAACAAGGCAGGCTAATTAAATTGGTACGTGGCCTCTACATTGACGACCACTCTCCCGCCTCAGTCGCCCGAGCAATCACGGGGCATTACAAAAGCATTGCGCTAACCGGTAAAAGCGCAGCTCAAATCCACTTGAGACTTCCCCTGACACTTCCTATCCAGGCAGAAGGCGCGGGATCAGTTCAGGCCGAGACCTTCTCCATTAGGCACAGCCGCCTACCGTCCTACACCAGCATCAATGGCCTCCCAGTTGTCGAAGCACTCTGGGCAGCACGAGCTTCAAAAGACTTCGCACGCAGAATCCTGGAAACACACTACGCCGGCCGGGGCGGCGAGAAGCGACTCAACCACGACCTCAGCCGGATGCGGAAAGTTCCCGCCTGGCTGCGTGAAACCATCGCTACCACGCCGATTGGCTCATGCAGCGAACTCGAGCGCAAGCTGGCCCGTCCACTAATCAAGCGCGGGTACCGCATCCGAATGAACCAGTACATCGGCCCCTACTGCTTCGACATCCTGCTTGACCAGTGGAAAATAGCCATCGAAGTTGACTCAGAGAAGTACCACGCCAACGAGGACTCGTTCATCACAGATCGCTGGAAGACCAACTCCGGCACGCTGCACGGCTGGATAGTCCTGCGGTTCACAGACTCATGCATCAATTGGAATCTCGACAGCGTCCTCGACGAGATCGAGCAGGCAATCCGATGGGTACAAAAGCGCCGTCCCCGCGTGGACTATAAACCAGGATGGCCTGCCTGTCAGAAAGTTTGGGAATGGAATCCAACGGTTGGCTACGCCAATAAGCAGCGATAAACAGCCGATATCGCGAGATAAACAGCCATCCACTTGCCCAATTGTTATTTATTTTGTAATGAAAACTGACCGAACAGCAACTAGCCTGGCGCCTATGAACACCTCGCGCCGCACACCAGTCCACACGCACGCTACGACTCGCCCAGGTTCCACCACTCGAAAAGCAACCTCACACCGAGCCCTTGTGGCCGGTATCCTCGCCACCACCGCATTGGCTTTCACCGCCTGCTCAACACAGGAAACCGAAGCAGCGCCCGAATCTGCTACTCCGGTTGAAACCACTACCGTTACTCAGACCGAGGATGGCGTGTCTGACAAGAGTTCGGGCAACACGCCAAACCCAACCGGTTCTGCACCGGACCAGGGAGGCGATACATCGACGGCGGAGACTGGTGGCACGTCGACGTCGTCAAGCGAAAGCGGCGACAACGGCGACGGGAGCCGGCTTCGTCAGGACATGACCGCTGAAATCTACAACAACCCCTCGCCGGGATCCACCTTCATGGCGGCCGGCGAACAGGCAACCACCTGCATCTACGGCGATGGGTACGGCCTCAACCTCATCGCGGCGGGGCCAAACACGAGCTGCGACTTTGCGAAGGCCGTTTTCAACCAGCAGACCGAGGGGCTTAACGCCTCGGAGGACAATATCCGCGACCACCTGCAGCCAAACATCAAGGCCAAGAGCCCCGCGACCGGGAAGACCTACGACCTCAGCTGCAGCACACAAGACGACGTTGTCGTGTGCACCGGCGGCAACAACGCGAAGATTTACATGTACTAGCGCACCAGGTGGCGGTCGGCAGTCGGTGCAACTGCTGGCCGCCAGCCGCGATTCGCCGATGGGGAATCGCAACAAGCCCGCAAACTCCCGCCTACAGTGAAACCATGACAGTTTCCCGCTTGCGCCCCTTCGGCGAGACCATCTTCGCCACCATGTCCCGCCTCGCTACCGAGCACGAGGCGATCAATCTTGGACAGGGCTTCCCCGATTGGGATGGGCCGGCGGAGGTGCTCGCGGAGGCGCGACATCAGATAGCTGGAGGAAACAACCAGTACGGCCCCGGCCGCGGCATGAAGGTGCTCCGCGAGGCTATCGTCGCCGATCGCGCCCGCCGCACGGGGCAGGTCTACGACGCCGACGCCGAATGCCTCGTCACGGTCGGCGCCACGGAGGCGATTGCCGCCACCGCCTTGGGGCATCTCGAACCCGGCAGCCACGTCATCGTCATCGAGCCATACTACGACTCGTACAAAGCCGCCATCGCACTGGCTAACTGCACATATACCGCGGTGCCGCTCATCCCCGCAGCTTCCGGCACGGCACGCTCCTGGTCGCTCGACCGCAGCGCGCTTGCCGATGCCGTCACCGCCAAAACGGCCATGATCATCATCAATTCGCCGCACAACCCCACCGGCACCGTCCTCGCGGACGAGGACTTGCAGGCCATCGCCGATGTCGCCATCGCAAACCATCTACTCGTGCTTGCCGACGAAGTCTACGAACGCCTGTACTTCAACGGATTGTCACACTCTTCCATCAGCGCTCTGCCCGGCATGCGCGAGCGAACCATTGTCGTGTCCAGCGCCGCAAAAACCTTCAACGTCACCGGATGGAAGATCGGCTGGGCGCTGGCCCCGACCGAACTACTCGATGGCGTCGTCAAGGCCAAGCAGTTCTTGAGCTATGTCGGCGCCACTCCCCTTCAGCCCGCAGTCGCCCGTGGCCTGCAGGAATGTGCCCCATGGGTGGACGAGCTGGCGGGTCAGCTCGAGGGCAACATGCGGCTCCTCGCCGATGGGTTGGAGGGCCTTGGCGCCGACGTCTTCACGCCGCAGGCAGGGTATTTTGTCGTCGCCGATGTCTCGAGCTGGGGGCTTGGCGACGCCCTGGAGACCTGCACCCGCCTGGTCAAGGAATGCCGCGTCGCAGCCATCCCCGTCACCGCTTTTGTGGATGACCCAGAGTCAGAAAAGTACCGCTACCTGGTGCGGTTCGCTTTCTGCAAGCGCGCCGAGGTGATTGAGGAGGCTATCATCCGGCTGCGGGATTATCTTGCTGCCCGGCCTGCAGCTGACGAATCTGATTCAGCGGCTGAATAATCCGCTCCCAAATCCGGTCGACCTGGCGCACGAGGTCCTCCTCGGTGCCTGAGTTTTCCAGAACTACGTCGGCGAACTGCAGGCGCTTATCATCGCTGATTTGCTTAGCGATGCGCTGCTTCGCATCCTCTCGGTCTACACCGCGGCTTTCCACCAGACGGTCGAGACGGACCTCCACCGGGGTATGCACAACTACGACGAGGTCCTGTGCTTCCGACTGCCCCATTTCAATCAACAGCGGAGAGTCAAAAACAATGATGGCGTCACCTGCCGCGTTGAACTGCTCTTCGGTGCGCTGCTCAATACGCGGATGGGTGATGGAGTTCAGCAGCTCCGTCTTCTCCGCGGATACGAAGGCGCGCTTCGCAAGCTCGCCGCGGTTGAGGGAGCCGTCGTCAAGCAAAATGCCCTCGCCGAAAGCTTCGGCGAGTTCGGCAAGCGTCGGTTCCCCGGGTTCGACGACGTCGCGAGCGATCTGATCAGCGTCGATGATGACGGCACCGAGCTCGGCAAACCTACGGGCGACCGTAGATTTCCCACTGCCCATGCCGCCGGTTAGTCCTACTTTGAGCATGTCTCTAAGGGTACGTGGACACGCCCCCGCACGTTAGTGCTTTACGACGAGATCCTCGATGCGGTGACCCTCTTCAACGGGATCTGGGTTGACTGGGGCCGGGGCGGTGCCGTTACCGAATGGGCTGCCACCAAGGGCCTCACGGCCGTGCGGCTGGAGCAGGTCAGAGAGCTCCGGCCCCTTCGGGACAATCCCTAAAGGATTGAGGTCGCGGTGGACCTCGTAGTAATGGCGCTTGATATCGACGAGGTCAGTGGTGTCGCCGAAGCCCGGAGTCTGGAAGAGATCACGCAGGTAGTTGTATAGAACCGGCATCTCGGAAATCTTGCTCCGGTTGCACTTGAAGTGGCCGTGGTAGACGGCATCGAAGCGGATCAGGGTCGTGTAAAGGCGAATGTCGGCCTCAGTGATGTGGTCGCCCATGAGGTAACGGCGGGTCTCTAAGCGCTCAGAAACCTTGTCTAGGGCATCGAACAGCCGGTCGTAAGCCTTGTCGTAGGAGTCCTGCGAGCCTGCGAAACCACAGCGGTAGACGCCGTTGTTGATCTCGGTGTAGATGAACTGCATAAGCTCATCCATTTCCTCGCGCATCTCCACCGGGTAAAGATCCGGGGCGCCTTCGCGGTGGAACTCGGTCCACTCGGTAATGAAGTCCAAGGTGATCCAGGGAAAGTCATTGGTCACGACCTCGCCCGACTCGATCTCGACGATGGCCGGAACAGTAATGCCACGCTGGTAGTCCGGGAAACGCTTGAGGAATGCCTCCTGCAGGCGCTCGTAGCCGAGTACTTCATCGCGGCCACCTGGGCCTTTGTCGAATGTCCAGGAGCGGGCATCGTGCACTGGCCCTGGAATTCCGACTGAAATTGCATCTTCCAAGCCGAGCAACCTGCGAACAATAAGCGTGCGGTGTGCCCATGGGCACGCGCGAGCCGCGATGAGGCGGTAGTGACCGGCTTCAACGGGCCACGTCTTAATTCCGTCGCCTACCTCGCGACCGTTCTTAACAATGCGGTCGTTGATATAGCGGGTGTCGCGGTTAAAGTCCTTACCCTCCTGCGAGTACACACCACCGGTGGAGCGGGAGGAATCCTCTACCTGGTTAGCGTTATCTACCTGCTTGGCTTCGTCCTTTGTTGTCATGTCACCAATCATATGGGCAGAAAGATAGGCTGTCAACGGCAGTAAAGACCGCCAGAGCCACCAAAATCGACAGGGCCACCAGGGCATTAGAGTCATTAGGGCCATTAGGACGGCTTGCGCTTCGCCAGCAGCCGGTTACTGTGCAGCAAACTACTTCTGGTGAAGCGTAAGCCCGCCCTAGACAACAGCGGCACCACCCTCATGGCCCAAAGCCCCATCACCCGGACCAAGGATGCAGCAAGCCCTCAAGCCGCCGATATAAGAACAAGGCCGAGCAGGTGCCCGTCGTAAAGCAAAGAAGGCACGAAAAAGCCCCAGCGAGGAAAACCTCGCCGGGGCGATTTCTCAAAGGGACGTGTAAGCCCTTAGCGGCCTAGCTTAGTTGCCAGCCAGCTTCTCGCGCAGAGCAGCGAGCTGCTCGTCGGAAGCCAGGGTGCCGCCTGCGTTGTCTGCAGCCGGTGCGGCCGGAGCAGCCGGGGCTGCCTCGCCGGACTCGGAGGAGTAGTTCGAAGCGGTCTCTGCAGCCTCGGCAGCTGCAGCGCGGTGACGCTCGATCTGGGCAGCGTGCAGCTGGTGGTGACGCTCTGCCTCTGCGTAGCGAGCCTCCCACTCTGCGCGCTGGGTCTCGAAGCCCTCCATCCACTCGTTGGTCTCCGGGTCGAAGCCCTCCGGGAAGATGTAGTTGCCCTGCTCGTCGTAGGAGTCGCCCATGCCGTACTTGGTCGGGTCGAACTCTTCGGTGAAGTCCTCGTCAGCCTGCTTGAGGGACAGGGAGATACGACGACGCTCGAGGTCGATGTCGATGACCTTGACCATGACCTGCTCGTCGACGGAGACGATCTGGTCCGGAACATCGATGTGGCGGGAAGCCAGCTCGGAGATGTGAACCAGGCCCTCGATGCCCTCCTCGACGCGGACGAACGCACCGAACGGAACCAGCTTGGTGACCTTGCCCGGAACAATCTGGCCGATTGCGTGAGTGCGGGCGAAGACGCGCCACGGATCTTCCTGAGTAGCCTTCAGGGACAGGGAAACGCGCTCGCGGTTCAGGTCGACCTCGAGAACCTCGACAGTGACCTCGTCGCCAACCTGGACAACCTCGGACGGGTGGTCGATGTGCTTCCAGGACAGCTCGGAAACGTGAACCAGGCCGTCAACACCGCCGAGATCGACGAATGCGCCGAAGTTGACGATGGAGGAAACGACACCCTTGCGGACCTGGCCCTTCTGCAGCTGGTGCAGGAACTCAGAGCGGACCTCAGACTGGGTCTGCTCGAGCCATGCACGGCGGGACAGAACGACGTTGTTGCGGTTCTTGTCGAGCTCGATGATCTTGGCCTCGATCTCCTGGCCGATGTACGGCTGGAGGTCGCGGACACGACGCATCTCGACGAGGGAAGCCGGCAGGAAGCCGCGCAGGCCGATGTCGAGGATCAGGCCGCCCTTGACGACCTCGATGACGGTACCGGTAACCGGCTCGTCGTTCTCCTTGAGCTGCTCGATGGTGCCCCAAGCACGCTCGTACTGAGCGCGCTTCTTGGACAGGATGAGGCGGCCTTCCTTGTCTTCCTTGGTCAGGACCAGCGCGTCGATCTCATCGCCAACTTCGACCACTTCGTCAGGGTCGACATCGTGCTTGATGGACAGTTCGCGGGAAGGAATGACACCTTCAGTCTTGTAGCCGATGTCGAGAAGAACCTCGTCGCGGTCAACCTTAACGACGGTGCCCTCAACGATGTCACCATCGTTGAAGTACTTCATCGTCGAGTCGACAGCGGCCAGGAAATCCTCAGCGGTGCCAATGTCGTTGATGGCAACCTGAGGGACGTTAGAAGTGGACATATAAGATGTGCTCCGAAGCGGATAGAAATCGAAAAACGGACAATTTCGGCCTTGCCCCTCAAAGAAACACCTGGACAACCGGGCCAAATCCGCTTTCGGCGAATCTCGCCATTGGCAATTAGTTAACCCGATGTCCCTGGAGCTCGAGGCTGCAAAGTCGGCACGCTAATGCATACCTAGCGAACAATACCGATTTGAGCTGCGACATTCAAGTCCGCAACACATCCGCGGCAAGCCCGCAACAAGTCCGCCGACCAGCACTACGGCCCGACCTTCGCACCACTAATGCGCAGCAGTATCCCAATTCACACCAGCACCGATAGAAACATCCAACGGCACCAACAATTCAGCCGCCGAGTCCATCTCCCGATGCAGCAGCTCCTTGATGGCCGCCTCTTCCCCATCTGCAACTTCAACAACCAATTCGTCATGAACCTGCAGGAGGACACGTGAGCGCAACCCGCCCCGTCGTAAAGCATCGTCGACCCGGAGCATTGCAATCTTAATAATGTCTGCCGCCGAGCCCTGGATCGGCGAGTTCAATGCCGCGCGTTCCGCGTTATCGCGAGCGATGCGGTTGTCGGCGTTGAGTTCCGGCAGGTAGCGACGACGATCGAACATCGTGGCCGTAAAGCCGTCCTTGCGCGCCCGCTCAACAACCTTGTGCAGATAATCGCGCACACCACCGAAGCGCTCGAAGTAGTCCTCCATGAGCTTCTTCGCCTCGCGCTGCGGAATGTCGAGCTGCTGAGCCAGACCAAAAGCGCTCAGACCATAAGCCAATCCGTAGCTCATCGCCTTTACACGACGACGCAGCTCAGGCGTAACCTCATCGATGCCGACGCCGAAGACCTTCGAGCCGACGTAGTTATGCAGGTCCTCGCCCTGGCGGTAGGCCTCAATCAGCCCCGGATCCTGCGATAGGTGCGCCATCACGCGCATCTCAATCTGCGAGTAGTCCGCGGTGATCAGCTGCTCATAGCCATCGCCGACCACGAACGCCTCACGAATCCGTCGCCCGAACTCCGTGCGCACCGGGATGTTCTGCAGATTCGGCTCCGTCGACGACAGACGCCCCGTCGCCGCGACCGCCTGATTAAAAGTCGTATGAATACGGCCATCATCAGCGACAGCCTTAATCAGCCCCTCCACGGTCGACTTCATCTTCTGCGACTCGCGGAACTTCAACAGGTAATCCAGGAACGGATGCGGGTTGACCTTCGCCAGCCCCTCAATTTCCTTCGCCGCCGTGGAATAGCCCGTCTTCGTCTTCTTTGTCTTGGGCATTCCCAGCTGGTCAAACAGGACCTCTTGCAACTGCTTCGGCGATCCGAGATTCAGCTCAGGCTTATCGACGAGGTTGCGAGCCTCACTCTCCGCCTCATCGGTAGCCGCCTGCGCCTGCTTTCGGAGCTCCTCGAGGGCATCAACATCCACAGCGATGCCAGCGCGTTCCATCCGGCCAAGCACTGGAGCAAGCGGAACTTCCAGGTCGGCGTACACACTGTAGAGCCCGGCCTCATCGAGTTCGACAGCCAGTCGCTCAGCCAGGTCGATAACGGCGGCGACATGGGAAGCGTCTTCGGCCGGGCCATCGAGCAGGGTCATCTGACCGTCGGCCTGCGAAAGAGTCTGCCCCAGGTGTCGCTGGACAACGTTGTCCAAGCTGTAACTGCGCTGACTTGGGCGCAGCAGGTACGCGGCCAAGAAAGTGTCGTGAACGACCCCTGCCAGTTCGAAGTCGTAATCCCACAGCGCATGCATGGCCGACTTACAGTCATGCACCAACTTCGGATGGTCGCCCGCGAGCCACTCGCGCAGTGTGTCGGCATCTTCAGTGGAAAGCCCGCCCAAGTCGAGAGAAACAGCCTGGCCGGAGGTCTTGCCCTTCTCATCTGCGGAGCCAATCATCAGGGTGTGCTCCCCGACCTGCAACGCGGCCGGCTCGTGCAGATTATCGAGCCAGGCAGCCAGGGCGCCGTCGTCAAGCGAAACAGCCTCGAGCTTTGTCGCACTGTCGCTGGTGGAGGCGGTGACGCCCGCGCCTTCGATGGAAAGGGTGCGGAATACGCGCTCGCGAAGGTTGTCGCCGAATTCGAGGCGGTCGAAGAAGTCGATGATTCCCTGGGCGTCGGCGGGACGGAGCTCGAGCTCGTTCGGACCGTATGGCAAGGGCAGGTCCTTGACCATTTCGGTGATGTCGCGGTTCAGCTGGACGTTTGCGACGCGCTCGCGGAAGTTATCGCCGACTTTGCCGCGGATTTCGTCAGCGTGGTCGATGAGGTTTGCCAGCGTGCCGTACTGAACGATCCACTTCGTCGCGGTCTTCTCGCCGACCCCCGGAATGCCCGGGAGGTTGTCGGAGGGGTCGCCGCGGAGAGCAGCGAAGTCCGGGTACTGAGTCGGCGTCAGACCGTACTTCTTCTCGATAGCAGCAGGCGTGAAGCGATGCAGCGTGGTGACGCCGCGCATTGGATAAAGCACCGTGGTGGTGTCGTTGACCAACTGGAACGAGTCACGGTCACCGGTGACGATGAGCGTTTCGAAGCCCTCAGGCTTGGCTTGGGTAGCCAAAGTCGCGATAATGTCGTCGGCCTCATAGTTGTCCTTTTCCAGCGTGACGATGCCCATCTCTTTCAGCACCTGCTGAATAAGCGGCACCTGACCACGGAATTCCTCAGGAGTCTTCTCACGCTGAGCCTTATACTCCGGGAAGATCTCGTTGCGGAAGGTCTCGCGGGCGACATCGAAGGCGACCGCCACGTGCGTGGGCGTTTCCTCGCTGAGGATATTGGACAGCATAGAAAGGAAGCCGTACACCGCGTTCGTTGTCTGACCACCGGTAGTTGAGAAATTATCCACCGGAAGGGCAAAGAACGCGCGGAAGGCCATGGAATGACCGTCGATAAGCATGAGGGTCTTCTTCATGACATCCCAGTGTAGGAAAATATTGAACAGCGTAGGAAAACTGAGATACGCGCTGAGGAATCGCGAGCTGCGGAGGATGAGCTGTTGGCCAGTCAGCTTCAGTGAACAATAATTACGGTAATCAGGCTGTATTTTGAAACGAGTTCAGCAGCCCCTTAGTCCACCTGAACAGTGATTCGCAAGAGTGAGCCTCTCGAGCGTCGCTTGGCACCTGGTTTCAGTTTCCGAAATGCTGTAATCCAACTTTAATATTCGCCTTATTTTCCTGGAGTTTTTCCATATTTTCCAGCGATTGGTCAACAACATGCACGGAACCTGCCCCAAATGAGGCACCTCGAAATTACCCCCTCTTTGAGGTGGCCGCGAAAACATATCGCCACGTCCTGCGCATGCCTCTGAAATCAATTGGCGTAGTTACGCTTTCATGGCTTTAGACTCTTCAGCATGAGTGAGTTCGATTCGACCGATTTCCAACGGAGCGCCCAGTCCACCCGCGAGCGCATCATCGCGGCTGCAGCTCGGCACTTCGCGCGCAAGCCTTTGCGAAGCGTGCCGCTGAAGGAAATTGCCAGCGATGCGGGCGTTAGCGCGCCGCTCATCATCAAGTACTTCGGCTCCAAAGAAGGTCTCATGGCCGAACTGATTGACTTCAGCCAGTTCAAAGGCACACTCAGCCGAGCTCCCTTCAATGAACTTGGCCAGCGGATGGCCAGCGCTATTTTGACTGGTCAAGGAATGGCCGGACAGTCCATGATTCCACTGATTGTCGGATCCCTCGACTCCGAGGAAACCGCAAAAGTCATTGCCGAGCGGTTCAATGAAGCTGTTGCAGATGACCTAATTCGCCGCGTCGAAGCGGACGGACCGGAAGACGTTAGCTACGACACTGCTGTGCACCGCAGCCAGATGGCTATTTCCCTCTGCGTCGGATACCTAGTTCTTTCCGACACCGGCCTAATCGATGAGGCCAACGCGCCGAGGATTTCGGTTGAGGCCCTGGGCAGCTGCCTGCAGCAAATCATCGAACACGGCTAAGAACCGAGCACGGCTAAGAAAGCAGCTCCACTGCCCACCGCCTACTGCCCCCCCCACTGCCACCGACTACTCCTGCGTAACTCACTGAATCAGCAGCGCCACCCCAGGCGCTGCTTTTTTGTTTTGTGTCTTTAATCGCACCCCGAAGCTACTAATACACACACGGAAATACGCTTCTTCTCAGGTGGAAGACATACAATGGCCTGCGATGTCTACTGAAAATACGAGCGCTCCTGGCGCAGAGTCGACCACGCTGCCGACCACGAGCCCCTACTCTGAAATCCCGAAGCCGACCCCGCTGGGTGTCATCGCCAACGCAGTTCGCGGTGGCCTCATTGGTCTCGCCGAGACGATTCCGGGGGTCTCCGGCGGCACCCTTGCGCTGATCACGGGCATCTACGGACGCCTGATTGAATCGGCAAAGCGCATCACCGACCTGCCGCGGGCAACTTCGAAGGGCACCTTCAAGGAGGACCTTCGCAGAATCGACTGGTGGCTGCTCATCCCGGTGGCTATCGGCATGGTTGCCGTGGTCTTCTCCATGGCAGGCATCATGGAGAACTTCGTCACCAACCAACCAGTCGCTTCCCGAGCACTGTTCATGGGCATGATCGCCGCCTCGATCACCATGCCGCTGAACGAGCTACAGCCAGGCGCTCTGCGTCAGCCGGGCATGCGCGGCAAGGCCATCGCAGTCTTCCTGTTCTTCAGCATCGCCCTGTTCGCGCTGACCTCCCTCCCCCAGGCCGCACCGACGCAGCCGCCTCTCTGGCTCGTACTCATCGCCGCCTCGATTGCCGTGTGCGCACTGGTTCTGCCGGGCGTTTCGGGCTCTTTCTTCCTGCTGGTCATCGGACTCTACGCACCGACCATGGGCGCAATTCACGACCGTGACTTCGCCTACATCGGCACGTTCTTCGTCGGCGCGCTGATTGGCATCGTCCTGTTCATCCGCCTCCTCGAATGGCTGCTGAGTACGCACCAGGCGCTCACGTTGGTCGCCATGTCCGGCCTCATGCTCGGTTCACTGCGCGCTCTCTGGCCGTGGCAGACCGAAAACAACGAGCTCCAGGGCATCGGCTCCGACTGGGGACTCGCCCTCGGACTGTTCATTCTCGGCGCCGCAATCGTCAGCGTCGTCGCTTATGCGCAGCGCCGTTTTTCTAATTCGGGGTCGATGGACTAAACTAGTCAAAGTCGCTTCGATAGAGCATTTTCGCTTATCGACGGCTTTGCGCCCCTGTAGCCCAATTGGCAGAGGCAACGGATTCAAAACCCGTCCAGTGTGAGTTCGAGTCTCACCGGGGGCACGATTTTAAAACCCGCTTTCACCTGGCTTTTAGCCTGGTGGGAGCGGGTTTTACTTGTCTGAGTATTCACTATCTTTCACTCTTTTTCACGCACTTTCACGTACTTTCACGGGTATTTTGCGCCAAAAATGAGCCAAAAAAGAGCCACTTATTGCACGTTGAATCCTGCGTTAACTCCTGGGTGAATCTGTTTTTGGGCATAAGAAAACCCCGCCACTATCGATTGAGTGAACGGGGCAGTGCCATGGCGGGGACTCGCACCCCGCGAATGTGGCTACTCCATGGCTTTTGAGTCCGATGATTTCAACAGGCGAGCATACGCTCTGAAAACTTCTTCATCGCCATCGGAGTACTCGGAAATCCCGCTCAACAAAGCTTGCCGCTGCTCTTCTGTGATGGAGACTCGAAACTCAGCGATGTCTTCTGCAAGATAGGTGCTGCGACTGCGTAGCGGCGCAGTGTCGCGGTTACTTCTGATTTGCCGCCGCGGTCGCCGATGCGGGCGCGGTTGATAAACGGCACGAATTGTACCGCGCCGAAGTTGTGCTGCAGACACTCGCTCAACTGCCCGGTCACGCATTAAAACTGCCGAGACGGTTTCCGCTTCACCAGCAGCCGTTCAGTGTGCAGCAAATGCATTCTGGTGAAGCGGAAGCCGTTCTTTTGCAGCAGGCATCCAACTGGACTCTGGCCAATTGGCGTCATCAACAAACGAAGCCCGCTGCTACAGGTTATCCACCGCGTACTGAGCTTCCTCCGGAGTAAACTGCTCGCCGTATTCCGACGTCAGCTGCTCGTAAACCGCATCCGGGGACATCGCCATCGAATCCTGGTAGATTCTCGCCTTTTCCAGTGCGTTCTTATTCCAGTCCGCATCGAGATTGTCCATTGCATACTGGGCTGCCTCCGGTGAGAACTTCTCGCCGTACTCCGAGGTCAGCTGATCATAAATACCGGCCTTCGACATGTGCATGCGATTCGCGTAAATCTCTGCCTTGCGGAGAGCATTCTTGTATTCGGTCGGGACCTTCTCATCCTGCTTTTGCTGCTCCCCCGTCTGACCTTGCTGCTCATCTACACCTGCCTCGGAAGACTCAGCGAAATCGGCATTCTCAACAGTCCCAGAATCAGCCGCAACGGCAGTCTCCGAACCAAAGAGAGATGCAGCTTCAGAATCGGAACCCGACTCAGTGTCACCGCCACCAGTCAAGCTGGCCGCCACAGCGAGGACCACGACAGCGCCCGCGGCAATACCACCCCATTTGAAGCAGCCACCCTTCTTCTTTTCTTTCGGAGCCGGAGGCATCTGCCCCGCTGCCGACGGACCCTGCGGGTAGGGCTGCTGGCCGAGCGGATCCTGCGGGCTGTGCTGGTAGGACTGCTGCCCCAGCGAATCCTGCGGATTCTGGGAGCCATACGGATTCTGGGAGCCATACGGGTTCTGTGGACTCTGCGGGTTCTGGGGGAAAGTGGAATCGGACATCGTAAGAAGCCTCCTGCGTAGAAGTTGCAATAAACGAACAGCTCTCTGTCGTCAGTTGGAACTATCCCAGGAACTCCGGATTCAACTTTCCGCACTACACAAATATTTTCGATTCGCGAACCATAAGGCACCACTGAAGGTAAGAAAAAACCAGGCCTCTACCCCATAGAACAGGGCTTGGAACTGGTTAATCTCTTTAAAAACTAACCTTCAACCCCGGCCAGCGCTTACTCAATATCGGCAAATAATATCGCCAACATTTTCCAAACCAATAGAAGGCCAAAAGCGGCCAAGGCATGGAGCCCCTCCAACGACAGCCGCCCATATGGAACCCGACAGCACATAGACACCCCACCGAAGGCACTTCCTAACAAAGATGCTTCCGAGCAAGCTCGATGCACACCTTCATCACAAACGACGCAGCTGAGTAGCCCTTAACACAAACGATGCCATGGCAGGACTCGTCGAACTCGGCAAAAGCCGGGGTTCCGGCATCACGCCCGCGGCCGCCAGCCCCACGACACTTCCCAAATCCCCGCTCCCCCAACCGCAAAGATTTTATTTTCCACCCCACTGTCCATATAATGAGATACCAATCCCGTATAGCAAGACTGGTTTAGTTTTTACGCACACCACTACGTATCACCTGCCAAGCTTTGCTCCCGGCTTTACGCACTGCCCACCAGCAGCTCACGCCGCGGTCGAGTTTTCTCAAAGTACAAAGTACTCAGTACTCAACACGTTTTGGACTGTCATCATGCCTGCTGCGAATTCCCCCTCTAGCTCCTCCGCCCACACTGCGAACGCGAACTCCGCTAAGACGCCACTTCACGCAGTACCGGAGGACACCGCCCCCACAGATCCGTCGACCATCACCGATGCGGAAATCTTTGAGGCACACCGAGGCGGCAAGCTCCGCTCCCACTCCACCATGAAGCTCGAGACAATTCGCGACCTCTCCATCGGCTACACCCCAGGTGTCGCTCGCGTCTGTGAGGCCATCCACGAAGATCCGGCTCTGGCCCGCACCTACACCTGGACCGGCCAGAACGTCGCAGTGGTTTCCGACGGCACCGCCGTGCTTGGCCTTGGCGACATCGGGCCCAAGGCCGCGCTACCGGTGATGGAAGGAAAAGCCCAGCTCTTCGAGCAGTTCGCCGGCATCTCCGCTGTGCCAATCGTCCTGGATACCCTCAATACAGAGGAAATCATCCAGACGGTCAAGGCGCTGGCGCCGTCGTTTGGCGGAGTGAACCTCGAAGACATCTCCGCGCCTCGCTGCTTCGAGATCGAGCAGCGTCTCGACCAAGAGCTCGACATCCCCATCTTCCACGACGACCAGCACGGCACCGCCATCGTCATCGCCGCCGGCCTGATCAACGCCTGCAAGCTGACAGGTCGCAGCTTCCAGGATCTCCGCGTGGTCATCTCCGGCGCTGGTGCCGCTGGTGTCGCTGCGACGAAGATGCTGCTGTCCGCTGGCATGTCCGACATCGTCGTCGTCGATTCGCGCGGCATCATCCACCCAGACCGCGAGCCACTGAGCGACATCAAGCAGTGGGTCGCCGGCATGACTAACCCGCGCGGTATCACCGGCTCGATCAACGATGCGCTTGTCGACGCTAACGTGTTCATCGGCGTCTCTGCCGGCCGTATCGGCGAGGATGCGATTAGCCAGATGGCCGCTGACCCGATTCTGTTCTCGCTGGCCAACCCGATTCCGGAGATTCCGATGGAAGTCGCCCGCAAGTACGGAGCCGTCGTGGCCACTGGCCGCTCGGATCATCCGAACCAGATTAATAATGTGCTGGCCTTCCCGGGTCTGTTCCGTGGCGCACTGGAGGCGGGTGCCAAACGGATCACCGAGGCCATGAAGCTGGCTGCTACTCAGGCCATTGCAAATGTTGGCGTAGAAGACCTGAGTGCCGACCGCATTATCCCGTCGGCGCTGGATTCGCGCGTCATGCCGGCCGTGGCGAAGGCTGTCCGCGATGCTGCGCTGAGCGACCCGGCCTCCGGCGCGGTCGGCCCGCTCGACGTCACTGGCAATGGCTTTGCTGCAGCTGAAGCGAACTAGAAAACCGGCGCTGACTATTCCCCGGGAAGTCTGAAAAGTGTGCGGTTTTCCTGCAGCAGCCTAAGACGCAGCTGAATAGGGGTACCGAATTTAAGGTATTCCTGTGCCTAGGTAACATATTCAGATATGAAAAGACCCATCGCATTGGCGGCTGCCACGCTGACTGCGACCTTGTTCTTAGGGCTTACAGGCTGCGTCACCAATGACGAAAGCGGTAACCCCGAGGGCTGGTCAGAGATCAAACCGGCAGCGGTCCCCGAACTGGCGAAACAGGTCCCAGCAGATCTTCGTAAGCGCGGAGTATTGCGCATCGGCACCAACCCAACATTCGCCCCGGCAGAGTTTAAGGATTCCGCCGGTTCCATCATCGGCTTCGACATCGATCTCATCCGAGCCATGGCCAGTGTCTTGGACATGAAGATTGAAATCCAAGAACAGGATTTCGCACTGATTCTTCCGGCCCTGTCGGCCGGCGCAGTTGATGTTGGCGCTTCCGGCTTCACCTCAAATGAGGAGCGCCGCAAGACCTACGACTTCGTCGACTACCTGGATACCGGCCTGCAGTGGGCACGTCGCCCGGGCAGCGACGCCAGCTCCGACAACTACTGTGGCAAAACTGTTGCCGTTCAGCGCAATACCGTCGCTGACATGGAGGACCTGCCGGTAAAGAATCAGGATTGTCTGAATCGCGGTTTGCCACCAATTAACAAGTTGGCCTACCAGGATGCTGGTACCGCAGCTACCACCGTGGTGCTGGGGCGTGCTGACGCGCTGGCAGCTGACTCACCAGTCAGTGCCTACGCGGTCAATCGTTCTGAGGGCAAACTCGAACTTGCCGGAGATATCTACGATGGTGCCCCGTTCGGCTTCGCTATTCCGAAGGATTCAGAACTCGGCCCAGTACTCCAGCAGGCGCTGCAGTACCTCATCGACAACGGCCAGTACAAGCAAATCCTGACCACATGGGGTTTGGAAGACGGTGCTTTGGAACGCGCCACTATTAACGGAGAGGAACTTTAAGTGAGCGACTCATCTGCGTCTGGCGCCCGCTACGAGGCCACACAGGCGGAACTCAACGAAGAAATTAAGGCCAAACCGCTGCCGCACCCGGGTCGCTGGATCACCGCAGCAGTGCTGCTTGTGCTCTTCCTGTGGTTCATCATCGGTGCCGCCCGCAACGAGGCCTACCACTGGGATGTTTACTTCCAGTACCTGTTCGACACACGAATCGCCGCTGCCGCTGGCTGGACCATTGCACTGACGGTCTTGGCCATGCTCATCGGTATCGTCGGCGGTGCTATCGTCGCCGTACTCCGCATGTCGGACAACCCCGTGCTGTCCACTGTTGCTTGGTTCTACCTGTGGGTTTTCCGAGGAACTCCGGTCTACGTGCAGCTGGTCTTTTGGGGCCTCCTCGGCACTATCTACTCGACGATTGACCTGGGCGTTGCCGAGGTTGATCTCAGCACCGTCCTGTCCAATACCTTTGTGTTGGCGTTCGTCGGTCTCGGCTTGAATGAGTCCGCATACATGGCTGAAATTGTCCGTGCCGGCATCCAGGCTGTCCCGGAGGGCCAGACCGAAGCATCGAAGGCACTGGGTATGAGCTGGTGGCAGACTGTCCGCCGCGCCATCTTGCCACAGGCTATGCGCATCATCATCCCGCCGACGGGCAACGAGTTCATCTCCCTGCTGAAGACCACTTCGCTGGTCATCGCAGTGCCGTTCTCGCTGGAACTCTACGGCCGCTCCACGGACATCGCCAATGCGCTGTTCCTGCCGGTGCCGATGCTGCTTGTCGCCGCCACCTGGTACTTGGTCATCACATCAATTCTGATGGTCGGACAGTTCTACCTTGAGCGCTACTTCGCCCGCGGCGCTACCCGTCAGCTCACCGCCCGCCAGCTGGCCGCGCTTGCCGACGCCGAAGGTGTGCCGCTTGCAAATGCTCGCGTTGTCGATAAGGACGAAGAGCACTTCTACCGAGAGGATCCGCAGTAAATGACTACCAAAGATTTGATGGTTGAGGCGCAAAAGGTTCGGAAGAACTTCGGCCGTCTCGAGGTCCTCAAGGGCATCGACCTGGAAGTTCCACGCGGTACGGTTACCTGCCTCATTGGTCCTTCGGGCTCCGGTAAGTCCACGCTGCTGCGCTGTATCAACCACCTGGAGAAGGTCAATGCCGGCCGTCTCTACGTCGATGGTTCCCTGATTGGCTACCGCGAAAAGAACGGCAGCCTCTACGAGATTTCCGCCGCAGAAGCTGCCCGTCAGCGTCGCGATATCGGTATGGTTTTCCAGAACTTCAATCTGTTCCCGCACCGCACGGTGCTGGGAAATATCACCGAGGCACCGGTGCTGGTAAAGGGTGTCTCTCAGGAGCAGGCTGAAAAGCGTGCCATGGAGCTGCTGGAGACTGTTGGTCTGGCGCACAAGGCCGATGCCTACCCTGTTCAGCTCTCGGGCGGTCAGCAACAGCGTGTTGCCATTGCTCGAGCCCTGGCCATGGAGCCGAAGCTAATGCTCTTCGATGAGCCGACTTCCGCTCTTGACCCCGAGCTCGTCGGTGAGGTTCTCAACGTCATGCGTGGTCTGGCCGATAAGGGCATGACCATGGTCGTCGTGACGCACGAGATGGGCTTTGCCCGTGAAGTCGCCGACCAGGTCGTGTTTATGGCTGACGGCGTGGTCGTGGAAAAGGGCACCCCGGATGAGGTGCTGGGTAATCCGCAGCACGAGCGCACCCGCAACTTCCTGTCTTCGCTGTTGAAGTAACAGCAAGCCTAAGCGCCAAAAGTTGCGGAGATTCCGCGAAACATAGTGACTGCCGCGCCGGTAGTCGCCAGAATGACCGCGAGCTTTCGGGCTTGCACAATGGGCACTCGTCGGGAAACGCGAGTGCCCAAAAATATACCCACAATCATGGCAACCAAACACAGCGGCCAGAGGATAACCGGTGTGGTGGCGAAGACAGATACGTCACCGCTGATTTCCTTGAACAGCAAGGACAACGCGCCGGAAACAAAGAAGAGCGGTTGCAGGGTGGCTGCAAATGTCTGCGCTGGCCAACGGGAAGCCTGTGCGTAAACGGTAATGGCTGGGCCCGCAATGCCGGCCAGGGTATTCATAAAACCGCCGGCCACGCCTGAGGCAACGGCGTATTGTGGGCCGTCGACACGCATGCGCTGAGGCATAAAGGATGTCACTAGCAGCGCGAGTAGCACGAGCCCGCCGACCAGAACCTGGAGTGGCCCGCTGGGCGTGTTGTGAACCACCCAGGCGCCTGGCAGCGCACCTAAGGCCATCACCGGGCCAATCAGCCAGAACTTCTTCCAATCGACGTTCTCTCGCACCGAGATGGTCTGCATGATCGCATTGACCGATGCGAGCACGTTAATAATCAAAATTCCTGCTACGGGACCTGCAACCAGTGAGAGGACCGGACCTCCCAACAGTCCGAGTCCCATACCGGCTATTCGCTGCATCAGAGCCCCGATGAAAATCGTTGCCACGATAAAGACAAAAGCCCACACTGATAACTCCATAGGAGGGAGTTTACAGCGTGGGCTTTTTGGCTTTTCGACGGGCGGGGTCGCCGAGGATCCGTCGTAAAGCGGAAACGTTAGCAGACTAGATGACGCCCTGAGCCAGCATTGCGTTAGCGACCTTCTTGAAGCCTGCGATGTTGGCACCGAGCACGTAGTTACCCTCGTGATCGTACTCAGCGGCGGTGGTTTCGCAGTTCTTGAAGATGTTGGTCATGATGCGCTTCAGGCGCTCATCGGTGTAGGAGAAGGACCAGGAATCGCGGGTAGCGTTCTGCTGCATCTCCAGAGCGGAGGTAGCAACACCACCGGCATTGGCAGCCTTGCCCGGCGCAAAGTGGACACCGTTGGCCTTGAAGACCTCGATAGCCTCCGGGGTGGACGGCATGTTTGCGCCCTCAGCAACGAAGCGGCAGCCGTTGTCGACCAGCAGCTTGGCGGACTCGCCATTGAGCTCATTCTGAGTTGCACACGGCAGTGCGACATCAGCCTTGAGCTCCCAGATGTTGCCACCCTCGTGGAACTCAGCGCCCTCAGCCTCAGCGACGTACTCGGAGACGCGAGCACGACGAACTTCCTTGATTTCCTTCAGCAGCTCGACGTCGACACCGTTCGGGGTGGAGACGTAACCGGAAGAGTCAGAGAAACCGACGACGGTAGCGCCGAGCTCCTGAGCCTTCTTAATGGCGTAGATGGCGACGTTACCGGAACCGGAAACGATGACCTTGGCACCGTTGATGTCAGCACCGTTGGCCTTCATCATCTCTTCAGTGAAGTAGACACAGCCGTAACCGGTGGCCTCGGTACGAACCAGGGAACCGCCCCAGGTCAGGCCCTTACCGGTGAGAACGCCGGACTCGTGCTGGTTGGCCATACGGCGGTACTGACCGAACAGGTAGCCAATCTCGCGGCCGCCGACGCCGATGTCACCGGCCGGGACGTCACGGTACTCACCGATGTGGCGGTGCAGCTCAGTCATGAACGACTGGCAGAAGCGCATGATTTCTAGCTCGGACTTGCCCTTCGGATCAAAGTCGGAGCCACCCTTGCCGCCACCGATCGGCAGGCCGGTCAGGGAGTTCTTGAAGATCTGCTCGAAGCCCAGGAACTTAATGATGCCGAGGTTCACGCTCGGGTGGAAGCGCAGACCACCCTTGTACGGGCCCAGCACAGAGTTGAATTGAACACGGAAGCCACGGTTGACCTGGACCTTCCCCTGGTCATCGACCCACGGCACGCGGAAAATGATCTGACGCTCCGGCTCACACAGACGCTGAACCAAGCCGTAGTCACCGTAGTGTGGGTCCTTTTCCAGGACGACCTTCAGCGACTCCAGAACTTCTGCCACTGCCTGGTGGAACTCCGGCTCACCGGCGTTTCGGGTGAGAATCTGGTCATAGAGTCCCGAAACCTTCTGCTCGATATTCAAAATAAACCTCTCTGCGAAACCATTATGGCGCCCACGAAGAACAAACCGTCAGCGGTTGTAAACCACTTTCCGGTTGCCGTAACTCGGTGGCACAGGTTGTGTGCACAAGGACTGGGCAACTGTAGATATTGAAGCGGACATAATTATACAACGGCATATTGCTGGGAAAACTCGTAGCGATTTGCGCTACACCCGTTGGCCAAGCCAATCACTGACTCTGTGGAGGCTTACACTTTTCACGAATTAGGTAGGATATTACCTAAATACGGCAACATTCCAGGGATACGTCGCAACAGATTCGAGCATTTCGTCGAACTCACGCAGCACTGGGTCCGGGGGCAATTCTGCACGCGGAGTCAGTAGCTCAGAGAGGTCCATAGCGAGTTCATTGAGAGAACCGCCGTGCTGATCGAAGCTCAAGAGATAACGGAATACCTTCCTATCCCCCAACGGCTCCTTCGGGTTCTCACGCTCCCACTGCTCCACCAACTGCGCGTCAGTGTCCGCCGACGCCACCGAAACATCCACGTCACTAATTCGCCCGGCGCGGTCAAACTCACTCAACTTGGTACGAAATGCCTCGGCCAGCGCCTCCGATTCGGTCGGCTTCACCAGGCAGTGAAAAACAATCTTCGACATAACTTCACAGGCTAAGCCACGCGAGACGGCCAGACAATAGCTAACCGTCGTCAAGCCCTGTCCCCCTACATTGGCGCGCCGACCGCCAGCAAAGACGTAGTGTTGGACTTATGCAGGCTTTCAGCAATCCCCTCATCACGCTTGCCGACGGCACGGTGAAGCAAGTCAATCCTTTTTCCGGTACCCAGGTGTGGACAGTCCCAGGTCGTGGCAATCGGCCGTTGGGAATTAAGCACACGGATCCGCAGCCATTGAGCGAGGAGGATTTTGGATCCCGCGACTCCTTTGGCTGGAACAACCTGCTGCAAACCCCGCCGGAGAAGGCCCGCGTTGTCCTCGACGAATCGGTATTCGGCGGCTACAGCACGGTGACCGGAGTACTGCCCGACCAGCTCTTCGACACCACCGCGGAGTTCCGCCGCGTGCCCAACCTGTTCGAGATCGTCTCCTATGACTATTGGTCGGAAAACTATGGCTTCGAGCCCGACCGCGAAACTCAGCAACGTATGGAGGCCTACCTCGATGACCCGAAGGGCCGCGAGCACGTGCTCAATATCATTCGCACGCGCTACCGCGCCGCTGGACGCAGTGAAGAGGAAATCAGCGCGCTTTCCGACGAGGAATTGCTGCGCCGCGCCCCAAGCTATTTCGCCGGCGGCCACGATGTGATTGTTGCCCGTCGCCACTTTGTCGACGGCGCTACCCACGATAATCAGCTGGCTTCTTCTGGCACATTGAGTGTTGCCGAGCACCGCGCACTTATTGCGTTTACCGTCGAGTCGATTGCTGACCTGTACCGACGTAACCGCTACGTGCGTTATGTGGCCGCTTTCCAAAACTGGCTAAAACCGGCAGGCGCAAGCTTCGATCACTTGCACAAGCAGCTTGTGGCCATCGATGAGCACGGCGAGCAGCTCAAGCGCGAAGTGCAGGCGGTGCGCAAGAACCCGAATATCTACAACGAATACGCGGTGGACTATGCGGCCCGCCACAACCTGGTTATTGCGGAAAACGAGCACGCGGTGGCTTTCGCAGGATTCGGACACCGGTACCCGACGCTGGAGATCTTCTCGAAGTCAGATGTCTGCGAACCGTGGCTGCAAACCCGGGCTGAGATCGACGCAATGTCGGACCTGATTCACGCATGTCATGCAGCTGCCGGCCCCACTATTCCGTGTAACGAGGAATGGCACCACCGCCCTGTCGATTTGGATGCCCGCATGCCGTGGCGCGTAATGATTAAGTGGCGCACCTCGAACTTGGCCGGCTTTGAGGGTGGCACCAAGATTTATCTGAACACCATCTCCCCATGGGATTTGCGCGACCGCGTTGTCCCGGAGATGTACCGTTTACGGGAGACCGGAAAGATCTCGGACAGCATCCACATTGCGACCGAGTGCCAGTGCCAGCCAAACTCGCTGAAGTACAACCCGCTCGTCGAAGACGGGTCGCGACTGTAGTTCTCTGGCACAGAGTAGAGAGAAGTTAGGAGTCTTAATCCAGGTGAGCAACAATGAAGCACGACTGAGCCGCATTCGCGACCTCATCGCCACTCATCGAGTGCCATTGGACAGGCAGTGGGAAATCTACCGTTACCTGCACCAGCACCCGGAGCTATCTCAGGCGGAGGAGAAAACTGCCGCGTATCTGGCCGGTGCTCTTCGCGACATGGGCACTTACACGGTGTATGAGGGAATCGGTGGTCACGGCCTCGTTGGTGTCATGGAAAATGGCCCCGGCCCTACCGTGCTGTTCCGCGCTGATATCGATGCGCTTCCGGTGTTCGAGGAAACCGGTGTGGACTTCGCTTCCTCTGCCACCGGTACCGCCCGCGATGGTTCTGCCACCGCCGTCATGCACGCCTGTGGCCATGACATGCACATGACGGCCGGTCTTGGTCTGGCTAGCCTGATGGCAGCAACTAAGTCTGAGTGGTCGGGTACTTTCATTGCCCTGTTCCAGCCCGCCGAGGAACTGGCCTGTGGTGCACAGGCCATGATTGACGACGGCCTGGCAGACCTCATCCCCACCCCAGATGTGTGCTTCGGCCAGCACATTGTTCCCGGCCCCGCAGGTCAGGTAATGACTATGCCCGGCCCGGCACTTGCTGGCTGTGACACCATTAGCATCACGCTGACAGGTCGCTCCGCACATGGATCTATGCCGCACAACGCCATTGACCCGACGTACTTGGCTGCCGCAATCGTTCTGCGCTTGCAAGGAATTGTGGGGCGCGAGATTCCTCCCCACGAGTTTGGTGTTTTGTCCGTCGGCACGCTGCAGTCCGGCAATTCGAATAACACAATCCCCGGTCAGGCCAAGATTGTGCTGAATATTCGCTACTACTCCAACGATGTGCGCGCGAAGCTCATTGCGGGCATTGAGCGCGTTGTTCGTGGCGAATGCCTGGCTTCCGGCACTGAGGTTGAGCCTGTGATTGAGTACTCCGATCACGGCGAAGTCACTGACAATGATCCGGAGGCGTTTGCCACGATTCGCCCGGTCATGGACGCTGTGCTCGGCGACGATTCCACCGACGCTGTGCCGTGGACCGCATCGGAGGACTTCTCAGACCTGCCGCGTGGACTGAACTGCCCATATGTCTACTGGACCGTTGGCGCCACACCTCGGGATACGTGGGAAGCCGCCGTTGCTGCCGACCGCGTGGTCGAAGACGTACCGTCGAACCACATGCCGACATTCCTCCCGGATTTCAAGCCGACGGCTACCTCCGCGACTTCTGCCGCCGCTGCCGCCGTGCTGTCCTACTTGGCAAAGTAAGGGCTGTGTGCCGGCCGCTTGCCACCGCGCACCGCGCCAAAAAAGACAGCTCAGTTTTCGGGTTGTCAGTTTTGCTACTTAACCCCCCAGGTCGAAAGGCTCTTACAAAAAGCCGGTAAGCCCCAAAAGGACTTACCGGCTTTTTCAAACGCGCCAGAGAGCTAGCGTGCGTCCTCGCCAATAACGTGGACGTGAATCATGTTGGTATTGCCCTCATTTCCTGGAGGGGTACCAGCAACAACGACCAGCGTGTCGCCAGCGTTGTAGTTTTCCATGGTCAAGAGCTGCTCATCGATGACCTGCATGATCTCATCCGTGCTGTTAACCTCGCGCACCAAGAAGGTCTCCGCACCCCACGTCAGCGCAAGCTGCGAACGAACCTGCTGATTCGGAGTGAATACCAGCAGCGGCAGGCGAGAGTGCAAGCGTGCCACACGGCGAGCGGTATCACCCGAGGTGGTGAAAGCAACCATAGCGCGGGCATTCAAGCGCTCACCGATATCGCGAGCTGCGTAGGAAATCACACCACGCTTCGTGCGAGGCATGTGGGTCAGCGCAGGAACTTCCCCCTCGCGCTCAGCGGCGGTGACGATGCGAGCCATGGTCTTAACCGTGGCCTGCGGGTACTTACCAACCGAGGTCTCACCCGAGAGCATCACGGCATCTGCGCCATCGAGCACAGCGTTGGCCACGTCGGAGGCCTCCGCACGAGTCGGGCGCGAGTTCGAAATCATGGAGTCGAGCATCTGGGTGGCGACGATGACCGGCTTGGCGTTCTCGCGGGCAATCTGAATAGCGCGCTTCTGAACCAGCGGAACATCTTCCAACGGCACCTCAACACCAAGGTCACCACGGGCGACCATCACGGCATCGAAAGCCAGGATGATGGCCTCGAGAGACTCGACTGCCTCTGGCTTCTCCAGCTTGGCGATAATCGGGACACGACGGCCAACCTCATCCATGACCGCATGGACCAGTTCGACGTCGGAAGGCGAACGGACGAAGGACAGCGCAATGAAGTCCACTCCCAGCTTCAGAGCGAAGCGCAGGTCGGCGATATCCTTCTCCGACAGAGCCGGCACCGAGATGTTCATCCCCGGCAGGGAAACACCCTTGTTGTTCGAGACCGGACCGCCCTCGATGACACGGCACACCACATCGTTGCCATCTACCTCGATGCACTCCAGGCCCACCTTGCCATCGTCGACAAGCAGGCGATCGCCCGGACGGGCATCGTCAGCGAGATTCTTGTACGTGGTGGAGACTCGGTCGTGCGTGCCTTCGACATCGTCGACGGTGATGCGGACAATCTCGCCGTCAGCCCAATACGTCGAGCCTTCCTTAAAACGACCGAGGCGGATCTTTGGCCCCTGCAAGTCGGCGAGAATACCGACGGCACGTCCCGTAGCGTCGGATGCTTCACGCACCCAGTGGTAGTTCTGAGCGTGGTCCTCATGCTCACCGTGAGAGAAATTCAGACGGGCAACATCCATGCCGGCGTTGACCAGCCCGGTAATCCCCTCCAGCGAAGCAACTGCTGGACCGAGGGTACATACAATCTTCGTTCGTCTAAGCACGGCCTCCAGCCTAGTCCCTTAACGGGCTATGCGTCAGTTGGAAGCACTGTGAGCTTCAGCAGCCTCGCGCTCTCCCCTGACTTCAGCTGCGGTTTCGCGGCTCTTGGACCGCAGAATCCACAAAGCAATGACAGCGCAGAAAAAGACCACGAGCGACGTGATGTTATTAATACGCACACCGAATATCAGCGTTGCGTCATCGACGCGCATGAGTTCAATGAAGAAACGTCCCAAAGTGTAGGCCGCGACATAGAGTGCAAAGACGCGCCCGCCGCCCATTTTGAACTTTCGGTCCGCCCACACAATGACCAGACAGGCGAGGACGTTCCACACCATCTCGTAGAGAAACGTTGGATGCACCACGGCCAGCACTTCGCCTGTCGACGTTCCGGTGACGGGGGCAACCCGGCCAAACTCATCAACTCGTTGGTAAATTTCCAGGCCCCACGGAAGTGACGTTGGGCCACCGTAGAGTTCCTGGTTGAACCAATTGCCCAGACGCCCAATGGCCTGTCCAAGGATGATCGCGGGTGCGGCCGCGTCAAGAACTGGCGCAAACGGCACCTTTCGCCACTTAGCGACCGCCCACGCGGCCAGCACCCCCAGCGCCACCGCTCCCCAGATGCCGAGGCCACCATTGGTGATTTTCAGTGCATCGGCGGGATTGGCGCCGAGGCCGAAGTACTTCTCCCAGTCAGTGGCGACGTGGTAGAGACGGCCGCCGATAATGCCCGCAGGAATAACCGCAATGGCAATGTCGAGGACCAACTCCGGGTCTCCACCCCTGGCCGCGTAGCGGCGCTGCATCCAATAAATGCCGACGAGTACGCCAACCAAGATGGAAATCGCGTAACCACGCAGTGGTAGCGGTCCTAACTGCCACACCCCCTGCGGCGGAGAGGGAATGTTGGCCAGATACGTCGTTGCAGTTTCAGCGAGAACAAGGGTGGAACTCATAAATGCGCTAGCTCTCTCCTCGTACGCCCGCGGCGAGTTCACGGGCGAGCGTTACCAGGTCATCGGTGCTCTTCATCGCGGCCTTGATCAGTGCCGAGCCAACGATTACGCCATCCGCAAACTCGGCAATCTCCGCGGCCTGTGCCCCATTGGAGACACCCAAACCGACGCACACCGGTGTATCGGTGACCTCGCGCGTGCGGGCAACCAACTTGCCGGCGGCCGAGTCGACGCTAGCCTGGGCACCTGTGACACCCATGTGGCTGGTGGCGTAGACGAAGCCGGTCGACGCGGTGGCAGTTAGCTGCAGACGCTCGTTGGTCGATGACGGGGCCACCAACATGATGTTGGACAGACCATTGGCCTCAGCTGCACGCTGCCATTGGCCGGCCTCCTCGGGGATGAGATCCGGGATAATGGTGCCCCGACCACCAGCGGCGGCCAAGTCCTCGGCGAAACGCTCCGGACCATACTGGAGAATCGGATTCCAGTAGCTCATGACCACACAGGTACCGCCGTGCTCGGTGACTTCGCGAACCACCCGCATAATCTCACGGGTACGGAAGCCCGCATCCAGAGCCACGTTGGCGGCATCCTGAATAGTTGGGCCATCCATCATCGGGTCGGAGAAAGGCAGACCAACCTCGATGATGTCGGCGCCAGCGTCGACAATCGCCTTGATGTTCTCAATCGACTTATCGGTGGTCGGGAAACCCGCTGGGTAGTAGCCGATAAATGCTGCGCGGTTTTCCTCACGGACCTTGTCAAAGACGTCACTCAGACTCATTTAGGACTCCTCCATCAGATCAAACCACTTAGCAGCGGTGTCGACATCCTTGTCACCGCGACCGGAAACATTGACGATAATCAGCGGCTTACGGCCCAGCTCTTCATTCAGATCATCGCTGATGAGTCGGGCGGCAGCTACCGCGTGTGCGGACTCGATAGCGGGCAGGATGCCCTCCATCCGAGTCAGATCCTGGAATGCCTGCATCGCCTGGGTATCGGTCACCGGCAGGTAGGACGCGCGATCAATATCAGCCAGGTAAGAGTGCTCCGGGCCCACGCCCGGGTAATCCAGACCCGCGGAAATCGAGTGCGACTCTGTAATCTGACCGTCCTCGTTCTGCATCAGGGCTGCGAAGGAGCCCTGGAACACACCCGGATTACCGGCGGCCGAAATCGGTGCTGCATGGCGACCGGTCTCAACACCGTCACCGCCAGCTTCAGCGCCAATCAGTCGAACCGATTCATCATCGATGAAGTGGTGGAACGCGCCGATCGCATTAGAACCGCCGCCGACACAGGCCACGACAGCGTCGGGAAGCGAGCCGGTCTCCGCGAGAATCTGCTGGCGTGCCTCGGCGCTGATGATGCGCTGGAAGTCGCGCACCATTGTTGGGAACGGGTGCGGGCCGGCTGCAGTGCCGAAGCAGTAGTAGGTGTCATCGGCGTGTGAAACCCAAAAACGCATGGCCTCATTGATCGCGTCCTTGAGAGTCTTCGAACCAATCTCGACCTCGATAACCTCGGCACCAAGCAGGCGCATGCGGGCGATATTGAGGCGCTGGCGGATTGCGTCGACCTTGCCCATGTAGATACGGCAGTTAAGGCCGAGCAGCGCACAGGCAGTCGCGGTTGCGACACCGTGCTGGCCGGCACCGGTCTCGGCAATGATGTTCTTCTTGCCCATGCGCTTAGCAAGCAGAACCTGCCCCAAGACGTTATTAATCTTGTGGCTACCGGTGTGATTCAAATCCTCGCGCTTGAGCCAGACGTCAGCGCCGATATCAGCGGAGAACTTCTCCGCGTAGTACAGCGGCGAGGGACGTCCGACATAAGTACGCTGAAGCCGGTCGAGCTCATCGAGAAAATCCTGATCAACGCGGGCCTTCGCGTAGCCATCGGTGACCTCACCGATAACGGCCATCAGCGCCTCCGGCACAAACTGGCCGCCCCACTTACCCCAGTGCCCAATGGCATCTGATTCGTGGTTCGTTGTCTCCGCGACAACCTCACCCATCGTGGGCAGGCGGTCACCGCGGGCATCATGATTCTTGAAATCTTGGTCACTCACAGTTATCTATTGTGGACTATCCCCACCGGTTGCGGGGACATAAGGCCTAAGAAACTGTGGTGTGCCAGCACAACAGGTGTGACACGCAACTAAACTAGGCGCAGTTCGCAGCGCGGTACAGCTGCTTATCGCAACTGCGGTCTATCACTACTCGCTGCGGAGTGTCGGGTGGACACCGGCGGCAACGAGACGTCGGCAAGCCTCACCCGGCTTGCCCGCGGTAACCAGGCCCTCGCCCACCAGTACCGCGTCGGCGCCGTGGGAGGCGTAGTAGCGCAGTTCCTCCGGCCCCTTGACACCGGACTCTGCCACCTTCACAACATGATCCGGCAACATCGGCGCAAGGCGTTCGTACACGGAGAGATCCACGTCGAGGGTCTTTAGATTGCGGGCGTTGATGCCGAGGATCTTGGCACCAGCGGCCTCGGCGCGCTCGACCTCTTCTTCGGTGTGCGCCTCAACCAGAGCGTTCATGCCAAGCGACTCGGTGCGATCCAGCAGGGATTCCAGCGTCGGCTGATCCAAAGCGGAGCACATCAGCAGCACCAGGTCGGCACCGTGTGCGCGGGCCTCATGGACCTGGTACGGAGTGACGATGAAATCCTTGCGCAGCACTGGAATGTTGACCGCGCGGCGCACGGCATCGAGGTCGGCGAGCGAACCGCGGAAGCGGCGCTCCTCAGTCAGACAGGAAATGACAGCCGCGCCACCCTGCTCGTACTCTGCCGCCAAGACCTCCGGCGAAGGGATGTCAGCCAGCTCTCCCTTCGACGGAGAGGCACGCTTGACCTCTGCAATCACCTGCACCCCGGGCTTAGCCAGTGCCGCCACGGCATCAATCGGCGACGGCGCCTTCAGCGAGAGCTCCTTGATTTCACCGTAGGAAATCTTGGCTTCCCGAGCAGCGAGATCTTCCCGCACGCCCTCAATAATCTTGTCCAGAACGTTAGCCACGGCCTTACTCCTTATCCAGATCCGTAGGATCTACACCGGCATCCAAAGCATCCCACAGAACTCGACCCGACTGTGGGTCTTCCTCCAGGTCCTCGGCGATACGCTGACGGCGTACCTCCGGGGTCTCATACGCGCTGGACTTCTGCTTCTTCACAGTACCCGGTCGACGCACCAACAATACCGCCCCGACCAGCGCCAATGCGCAGCACAGCAAGGCCAGGGCTGGCCCCATCGCATGCACTTCAATCGCTGAGATCTGCGCCCAGTCTGCCACAGTCACCGCATCACTGGCGCGTTGTGAGGCGCTTCCCGACGTCAACAAATCCAGTGCCCGCTGGGAGTCCACACCGTCTTCTCCGCTGGCAAGCAGAGTCATCGGAGTCCACGACGCCGCAATTGCGAGCAGCGCCGCGAGGCCACCGACAATACGGCGCCCCAGTGAGCCCAAAATGGTGGTGGCAAACAGTGCAGCCACCATTGCCAGCGCAATCGACGTCAACTCTGGAGCCCAAACTGCGCCCACCAAATCTGTGGTCGCTGGACCGGACTTGTCATCAACAGTATCGACCGTCAGCCACGCGCTTCGGCTGCACAACCACATTCCCGCTGCGGCCACGCCAATGAGGCCACCGGAGAGCATCGTTGTCGACTTCATCGAAAACCTAGCTCCTTTCCGCTGGGACTAGTGTCTCAGCTGCCGCGACAGCTCGCAGCACGGCCGCGGCCTTGTTGCGGGTCTCCTCATCCTCTGCCACCGGGTCAGAGTCACTGACAATTCCGCCGCCAGCCTGAACATAGACCGTATCGCCCTTCTTCACACCTGTGCGGATGGCAATTGCCTGATCGGTATTGCCCCGGAAGTCAAAGTATCCAACAGTGCCGCCGTAAACACCCCGACGCGTGTCTTCGAACTTGTCGATAATGCTCAGCGCGGAAGGCTTCGGCGCACCCGACAGCGTTCCCGCTGGGAAGGTGGCCGCGAACGCGTCGACGGCAGTGGCGTCGCTGGAAAGCTCGCCGGTGACCGTAGAGACCAGATGCATAACGTGACTGTAGCGCTCAATATGACGGAAGTCGTGCACAACAACACTGCCTGGGCGGCAGACACGTCCGAGGTCATTGCGGCCAAGATCAACGAGCATCAGATGCTCACTATTTTCCTTCTCGTCTGCCAGCAAATCAGCTTCCAGCGCATTGTCCTGCTCCACCGTGGCACCGCGCGGACGTGTGCCCGCGATGGGATTGGTGATGACCTCACTGCCCTGAACTGCCACGAGTGATTCCGGGGAGGAACCGACAATTTGAAAAGCGGTAGCGGAGAAGTCCTTGGTTGGAACGTTGACCAGGAACATGTAGGGCGACGGATTGGAAACCCGCAGGATGCGGTAGATATCAAAAGCTGACGCCTGCGTGTCCATCTCGAACCGCTGCGAGAGCACAATCTGGAACGCATCACCAGCTCGGATGTGGTCCTTACAACGCTCAATACGATCCATGTGGTCGTCGGCGGCGCGCTGGCGACGAATCACCGGCTCTGGGAAGCTAATTTCCGCCGGACGCAGATCAGAGGCCCCCGACAGCCGCTCCACCATCGCATTGACCCGATCACAGGCGGTGTCATACGCCTGGTCAATCCGCTCATCCGAGCCGTCCCAGTTGACAGCATTGGAAATCAGCCACAGCACGCCCTCGTGGTGGTCAAAAGCAGCCAGGTCCTCCACCAGCAACTGCATAAGCTCAGGAATCTGCAAATCATTGTCAGTGGTATCCGGCAGCTGTGGCTCAATGTAGCGGACAATGTCATGCCCGAAGTAGCCAACGAGACCAGAGGTGAGCTTGGGCACCGAAGCGTCGTCGGCAAGCGGAAGCTCCGTGTGCAGCAGCTCCAGCGTGCGACGCAGAGCATCCAACGGATTTCCGCCCTCTGGCGCACCCGACGGCGCATTGCCAATCCAGGTTGCCTCCCCCGCATCATCCACCGTCAGCGCGGCGCGACTGCCGCAACCGATAAACGACCAGCGCGACCACGACTGCCCCACATCGGAGGACTCCAGCAAGAAAGTGCCGGGACGATCGGCCGCGAGCTTGCGGTAGGCCGACAGCGCCGTTTCGCCGTCCGCCAAAACCTTGCGAACCACGGGCACGACCCGATGGTGTGCAGCCAGTTCACGAAAGCGCTCACGCGTGGTCATGGTGATACGAGTCATAGCCGCTATTGTGCCACGCACCCCGGATTGCACATCACTTAACCCCGGACTTCACCGGAGGTGGGCGCGCTTGACGACGAAATCCCCACCTCGGCAACCCGGATCGACTGATTAGCCCTCGAACACGGGATGCACGTCAAAGCAGCTATGCGAGCCAGTGTGGCATGCCGCGCCGTCCTGCACTACCTGCATCAGCACGGTATCGCCATCACAGTCCAACGCCAGCGATGTCACGGTCTGGAAATGGCCACTAGTAAGCCCCTTAATCCAGTACTCGGACCGGGAGCGCGACCAGTAAGTGCCGCGCTTGGTAGCGATGGTGTACGCCAGCGCGTGGGAATCCATCCATGCCATCATGAGCACGCGACCAGTGGATTCTTCCTGCACAATGGCCGGAATCAAGCCGTCAGCGTTGAACTTGGCGATGTTCGCGATATCTGCTGGGAGCGTGTACTCACGCGGATCGTCTCCGGCGCCGTGAGCTGCAGCGCCCGGGGCTAGACCAGTCACTGGCGCACCTCGATCCCCTCGCGGGCCATCTCTTCCTTAACCTCAGCAATGCTGACCTCGCCGAAGTGGAAAATGGATGCGGCCAAAACCGCGTTGGCACCGGCGCGCACTGCCGGGGGGAAGTGCTCTGCCTTGCCCGCACCGCCAGAGGCGATCACCGGGACGTCGACGGCAGCGCGGACTCTCTCCAGCAGCTCCAGGTCGAAGCCATCCTTGGTGCCGTCGCCATCCATGGAGTTCAGCAGAATCTCGCCGACCCCGAGCTCCTCGCCACGGCGTGCCCACTCGACGGCGTCAATCCCGGCCGAGCGTGAACCACCGTGCGTCGTCACCTCGAAGCCCGACGGCTGCGGCGTGCCTCCCTCGGGAACGCGGCGGGCATCCACCGACAGGACGACACACTGCGCACCGAAGCGGCGCGACAGCTCGCTGAGCAGTTCTGGACGTGCGATCGCAGCGGTATTGACACTGACCTTGTCAGCTCCGGCGCGGAGCAGCTGATCGACATCCTCGACGCTGCGCACGCCACCGCCGACCGTCAGCGGAATGAAGACCTCACTTGCGGTGCGACGCACCACGTCGAGCATGGTGCCACGGCCATCCTTGGAAGCCGTGACGTCCAGGAAGGTCAGCTCATCAGCGCCCTCCTCACCATAGCGGCGGGCCAGCTCCACCGGATCGCCGGCATCACGGAGATTCTCAAAGTTGACCCCCTTGACGACCCTCCCATCGTTGACATCCAGGCAAGGAATCACGCGTACTGCCAGAGACATAGTTTTTAAGTTCTCCTCGTGTTAGCTCAAAGTTGTGGCTCGACGGTTTGCGCAACCACCCAGCTCAGGGGCGTCGCCCACGGTTTAGCTCCGGAAAGTCTCCGGACGACCCAGTTGGTCAATAATCGACCGCAGCGTGGCATGAACATCTCGAGTTCCCGCCAGCACGCCTACGGAATCATGCCGCCAGGGATTGCCCGCCAAGTCTGTGACCACGCCACCAGCTTCGGAAATCTGCAGTACACCAGCTGCGTTATCCCACACATGCGGTGAGAAAGTCACCGTGCCACCGAATGCCCCCATCGCGGTGGAGCCCAAGTCCACGCCGACAGAGCCAGTAATTCGAATCGTTGGATAGCGCTCGCCCACCTTTGACAGCAGCAGTTGGCGCCACTTGCGCGGGAGTGTACCGTCGGTACTCGCAATGACGGAGCCGAAGGCAATCGAAACCGGGCGGCCGGCCTCGGCATCGATGTTGACGCGACGGCCGTTGACGAACGTTCCGCCACCTTTAGCTGCGGTGATACGACGGCGCAGCAGAGGCATGGAGGTAATTCCAACCACCGGCTCCCCCTCATGCATGAGCGTGAGCAGCATGGCACACAGCGGAAAGCCGTTGGAATAGTTTGTGGTGCCGTCAATCGGATCGATGACCCAGGCGGTATGTTCCTCGGGAACCTTGCCACCGAATTCCTCGCCGTAGACGGGCAGGCCGGAATACTGCGTGAGGAGCTGGCGCAGACGACGCTCAATTTCCAGGTCGGTCTCCGTCGCGAAATCTCCGCGCGGCTTCATGACAACCGGGTCCGCGCCCACCTGCTGCGTGAACAGGCCTTCGACCTCATCGAGCGCCGCTTCAGCAATAGCGAGCATCGCCCGCGGTTCCAGGGCATCCATACTTTCTAAATCCTTCATCCGCCGTCTCAGCCGGGGTGCCGTTTGCTCGTTAACGCTTTCGCTTGACGACGTCTCCCCGGCCCGGCCACGAAAGTGTTCTCTTTAGCCGCGAGCTACTGCCAGGGCCTCTTCCAGGGTGAAACGCCCTGCGTAGAGCGCCTTACCCACAATTGCGGAGTCAACGCCCTCATCGACCAGTGTGGCAATAGCTGCAATGTCGTCCAGGCTGCTGACACCGCCAGAAGCGACGATTGGAGCATCGGTAGCAGCGGCGACCTCGCGCAGCAGTTCCACATTCGGCCCCTGCAGGGTGCCGTCCTTGGAGACGTCAGTCACCACGAAACGGGATGCACCCTGAGCATCCAGGCGCTCCAGCACCTCCCAGAGGTCACCGCCGTCGGAGACCCAGCCGCGGCCGCGCAGGCGCCACTGCCCCTCTTCGTTAAGAACATCCAGACCAATGGCTACACGGTCGCCGTAGTTGGCGATAACCTCGCGGCACCACTCCGGATTCTCCAGTGCGGCGGTGCCAATATTGACGCGGGCACAGCCGGTGGCCAGCGCAGCCTCGAGCGAAGCGTTGTCACGGATACCGCCGGAGAGCTCCACCTTCACGTCGAGCTTGCCCACCACGTCGGCAAGCAGGTCGTAGTTCGAACCGCGACCGAACGCGGCATCGAGGTCGACCAGGTGGATCCACTCAGCGCCTGCGTTCTGCCAATTCATGGCAGCTTCCAGCGGTGCACCATAGGAAGTCTCGGTTCCAGCAGCACCCTGAACAAGGCGCACAGCCTGGCCATCGGCTACGTCTACAGCGGGCAGCAGGGTCAAACTCATGGGGGCTCTACTCTCTTCGACTTTTGGGCGTTGTGGCGATTGTCACAACGATGCTTGTTGCTAGTTATCTCAGTATAGGTGGTCTAGGTGGCGAAACTCCGTCACCTACCAGGTAGTGCGGTTAGGGCAGATACTACCGATTGGGCAACTACAGCGTGTCCACCCAGTTCTGCAGCAGCTTCAACCCTGCTTCACCAGACTTCTCAGGGTGGAACTGCGTGGCCCACAGCGGACCGTTTTCCACGGCTGCGATAAACCGATCGGATTCGTGGGCAGACCACGTCACCAGCGGCGGAGCGATGCGAGAATCCGTATTAAGGTCCCACTTGCGCACACCGTAGGAGTGGACGAAGTAAAAACGCTGATCTTCCAGTCCCTTAAACATCTTTGAGCCTTCCGGTACTTCAACCGTGTTCCAGCCCATGTGCGGCAGAATCGACGCCTCGAGACGCTCGACAGTACCGGGCCATTCACCACAACCCGGGGTGCCGGTGACAGCTGCGGATGCGTCGGTCTCCGCTGCGTGGATGCCGTCGGCGTACTCGACGCCGCGGTCAAAGAGCACCTGCATACCGACGCAGATTCCCATCACTGGTCGACCACCTGCGAGTCGAGAGCCGATCAGGCGCGGCCCTTGTACTCGATGCAAACCCTCCATGCATGCGGCATAGGCGCCGACGCCGGGAACGAGCAGACCATCGGCCTCCATCACGGTCTTCGGATCGGCGGTCACAATAACCTCGGCACCCGTGGTGGCCACAGCGCGCTCAGCTGAACGCAAATTACCGGAGCCGTAATCAAGGATGGCAACGGTCGGGGTCTTCGTCGAAGGTGAGACTTGTTCCATAGTTGGACATTTTAAGGCGCTGGGAATCGATGTTTGCCACTTACCCCAAGAAAACTGCCTGGATAGGCAGAAGCACTGGTATACAACTACCGAATACTTTGGTAAACTCAAGGTTAACAACAGGTTAACTAAGTTATTGATTTATCCCTAATACCCCTGATTACTTTTTCACAGAGAGGCTCCGACGCCATGACTACCGCATCCGTTCTTAGTAAATCATTTGCCATTGTCCGCGAGGACCTTCACCGGCTCTACGGTGCAGCCTGCGATGCTGCGACCATCGATTCCATCCTCGACGATGTCATTGCAGAGCTGTCCAACTCTGCGAAGGTGACTAACTTCCTCCCCGTCCTCGCCGAACGCGAGGCCACCGAACGCATCAAGGCCGCGAGCGGATGCAAGGACTTCGCCCCGCGCCAAGAGATTCTCTTTGCCGATAGTCGCGGTTCCGGCCGTAGCCAGATTGCCACTGCCCTGGCCTACCACCTGGTTGGTGACGAAGTCTTTATCCGCACTATCGGCCTCAATCCAGAGGATGGCCTGAACCCTCGCGTCGTCGCGGCTCTTCACGACCGTGGCGTGGACACCTCACGCCTCACCCAAAAGGCGATTACTCCCCGCGTTTCCCACCGCGCCGATGTTGTCGTGCTCATGGGCATCGACGAGACACCAGCAGTCCCCGGCGACCGCTACGTGGAATGGGATGTCGCAGATCCGGACAGTCTCACAGACGATGAGCTGCAGTCGCTTATCGACGATATCGAAACCCGCCTGCGGGCTCTCTTCACCGAGATGGACGTCGCCGTCGCATAAACAGGCACGGCTGACCCCACACCGGGGGTTGCATCTAATAACCAAAAGAGTGGCTGCGCAAGAACTTGCGCAGCCACTCTTTTTCAAACGTCTCTTTGTATGTAGTTACTTCTTCTTGCGGTCCCGAACCGTCAAACGCGTCACTGCATTCTTTGCCGGGCGGGCAACACGCACAGCGGCCTCCGGCGTACGACGCTTCACGGCATCCCCCAGACGACGCAGCGTAGCGCGGGTGTTCTGGTACTCCGCCACGCGGTGCTTTCCGATGATTCGGTCGAGCACCGCACCAATGAGGCCAACTGCCAGCAGAGCTGCCGCAAAGGCAAAGACAGCCGGGTACGGACGGAGTGCAGCCGCGGCTACGGCTCCCAGAACGAACGAGCCGATACCAGTGCCCGAGTCAAAGGACATGTTCCAGAAGGCACTGGCCTCAGCAGTACGGTCACGCGGCAGGCGGGCAAACATCAGCAGCAGAGCCTCATTTTGCACTATGCCGAAGCCCGCGCCGTAGAAAACGGCCGCAACCAGCAGCAGCCAGGCCGACAAATCAAAGAGAACCACGCCGGACATCATCAGCAGACCAATAAAACCACTGATCAATGCCGGAATCAGCAGAATTCCAGCCTCCGACTTCCGGTCGGCGTAGATTCCTGCGAAATAACGGAACACCATCTGCGCGCCACCGAGAACAGACAGCGACAGGCCAGCCACAACCGCACCGGAGACCAGATCGATTTCGCGAGCTGCCGGGGCAAGGAATGCGGAAATACCACCAAAGCCCATCGCAATCGTGCAAATTGCGAGCGCGGGAATGGCCACCAGCTTCCATGTGGCAACGTGCTCAACGGGGCTCGGCTGAGTTGCTGCAGATCCGGGCACAGGATCGCCGACGTCTTCCTTGCCGCCCTTGCCCTCCTTCGGCGCTGGCTTAATCTTCGGGATAAAGAGTGCCATCAACGAACCGACAAGCGAGATGACGGCGCCCAAGACATAAACAGGGGTGTAAGAACCCGTCTTGTCCGCAATGATTAGTCCTAGTGGCAAGAAAATGAGCTCAGATAAACCAACTGCCACACCGAGAACGCCAGAGGCCTTACCCAGAAATTTCATTGGCACTAGCTCGGCAATCAATGCGGACTCGGCGACAGTCAACGCACCGAAGCCCATACCGCGGAGAACCGCAATGATGAGCACCAAAGCAGCATCGGTGCCAAAGATGTGCAGAATCGTCGGCAAGCCCAGAAACAGACCTGAAATCAGCATGGTCATGCCGTAGCCAAGACGGCGACACATACGTGGAGTCTGCGTCTGTGTGAGAACGGTAGCGGCCATAAAAACACCGGTGTAGGCACCGGCGAGCGAGGTTCCACCGCCATCGTCAAGAATTGCCTGCGGAATGACAGGCATGAGGAGTGACCAGCCACCGAAGGCGGCCATCACGGCGACTAGCGTAGGTACTAGTCCGGGCGCTTTCCACATGCTGTCCAGTTCGTCCAACTGCCTGCGGTCCATCACCCGGGACGCCATTTACTCCATCACTCCTATCAACCACAAAATTGCGCCGGCGAGCGCGATCACAGATAAGAGACCAAGGACAATTGTTCCGACCCTCGATCCGGATTTATAGAGTGACCATGTTCCGCCCACCAGCAGACCAGCGACAATGAACAAAAAATAAGTGCTCAGCGTCGATGCGGTAGACACCTGCGCTAAAAGCACGTCTACAGACGTTGTTACCATCGATTCCCCTAAAATGCCAGCTAAGGCGGATTTTCCGGTTTCCTACAGTGGCCGTCTACTTCAGCTGCGACCTACAGAGTGCCCTTGGTCGACGGCACACCGTGGACGCGCGGGTCGTCCTCGACGGCAGCACGCAGGGCACGGGCCACAGCCTTGTACTCAGCCTCGGTGATGTGGTGCGGATCGCGCCCGTAGAGACAGCGAACATGCAGCGCAATACGGGCATTTAGGGCGAAGGACTCAAAGAAATGCTCGTTGATAACCGTTGCGTAGTGACCACCAATGACGGCAGTCAACATCTGCTCTGGTTCGCCAGTGCCAACGAAGTACGGGCGACCAGACACATCAACCACTGCGTGTGCCAGCGTTTCATCCATCGGGATATAGCAGTCACCAAAGCGACGAATACCAGACTTGTCCCCCAACGCCTGGGCGAAGGCCTGCCCCATCACAATGCCGGTATCCTCCACCGTGTGGTGCGCATCGACCTCGGTGTCGCCGTTGGCGTGCACAGTCAGGTCGAAGCTGCCGTGGGAGCCGAAAGCGGTCAACATGTGGTCGAAGAACGGCAGACCGGTCGAAATATCGGTCTTGCCGGTGCCATCGAGATTCACCGAGCAGACGATGCTCGATTCGCGGGTGGCGCGCTCGACACGGCCAACGCGCTCAGTGCGCTCTGCCTCCAGATGGTCCTTATCACTGAAGTGCATAAGTCAGATCTCTCCTTGTAGTGGGATGTACCGGCAGCATTTCGCTTAAGCCAGCGCGGTCGCTGCCAATTTCTTGGCCGCCGCCAGCAGCGCATCATTTTCGCTGGGCAGACCAATAGTGGCACGGAGACGACCGGGCACGCCAACATCGCGGATGAGTACTCCCTCATCCAAGAAGCTCTGCCATGCCGTCGCGGCATCGGCGAAACGACCGAAGAATACGAAGTTGGAGTACGAGTCAATCACGTCGTAGCCATAGCTGTTCAGGGCGGCTACGACGCGATCACGCTCGTCGGCAAGCTTTGCGACGGTCGACAGCGTCGCATCCGAGTGGCGAAGTGCAACCGTGGCAGCGGCCTGCGTCAACGTCGACAGGTGGTATGGCAGACGTACGAGCATCACAGCATCAATAAATGCCGGGTTAGCAACGAAGTAGCCGAGGCGGCCTCCGGCGAAGTCGAAAGCCTTGCTCATCGTACGGGAGACAACCAGCTTCGACGGGAACTCAGCCAGCAGCGTTGTCGCCGACGGCTCCTCAGTGAACTCGGCGTAGGCCTCATCGACAATGACGATGCCCGGCGCGGCTTCAATAATGCGGCGCAAGTCAGCGAGCGTGGTCAGGTTGCCAGTCGGGTTGTTCGGAGTCGTGATGAAGATGACGTCAGGACGGTGCTCGGCAATTGCCGCGAGCGCACTATCCATGTCGATGTCGAAGGTCTCCGGGTCGCGGTCGATGCCGATAAACTCCGTCTGCGTGCCGGACGAGAGGATTGGGTGCATCGAGTAACTGGGCACAAACCCCATTGCGCTGCGCCCTGGCCCGCCGAATGCCTGCAGCAGCTGCTGGAGAATCTCGTTGGAGCCGTTGGCAGCCCATACCTGGTCAACGGTGATGTCCACGCCGGTCTGGCGGGTGACATAGTCGGCGAGTGCGCTGCGCAGTGCTACTGCGTCACGGTCCGGGTAGCGGTTGAGGTCAGAGGCGACCTTCTCCACTTGCGCCACTAGGTCGGCGATGAGGTCATCGGATGGCGGGTACGGGTTTTCGTTGGTGTTCAGGCGAACATCGACGTCGAGCTGCGGAGCACCGTAGGCTTCCTCGCCGCGCAGTTCGTCGCGCAGTGGCAGATCTGCCAGCGCCAACTTGGCTACCGACGGCTGTGACTGGTTCTCAGGCTGGTTGCTCATTAGTTGTCGTTCCCCTTTTCTGCGCCATTGCTCTCAGAGCCGAGAAGCGTCTCAAAGCGGGCGCGGATGGCCTCGCCGTGCGCTGGCAGTCGTTCTTCGTTCGCCAGGACTACTACGCTGTCGGCAACTTCCTTCAACGCGGCCTCGTTGTAGTCAATCATGTGGACCGACTTGAGGAAGGTGTGCGTTGACAGACCAGAGGCGTGGCGGGCGGTACCGGAGGTCGGCAACACGTGGTTGGAGCCGGCCGAGTAATCGCCCAGCGGCACCGGCGAGAAGCGACCGATGAAGATTGCGCCAGCGTTGGTAATGCGTTCGGCAACGGCCTGCGCGTTTTCGGTGTGGATCTCCAGGTGCTCAGCGGCGTAGGCGTCTGCAACCTGGATGCCGATATTCATGTCGTCGACAAGCACGATGCCAGACTGCTTGCCGGTGAGCGCCTCACGAACGCGGTCGGCGTTCATGGTGACCTCGTAGCGGTTTTCGACCTCGCGGTCGACAGCGGCGGCGAAATCGGCGTCGTCGGTAATAAGTACGCTGGCGGCCATGATGTCGTGCTCTGCCTGGGAAATCAGGTCGTAGGCGACGGAGACAGGATCAGCGGCGTTATCTGCAAGAATGGCGATTTCGGTCGGGCCAGCTTCGGCGTCGATACCGACGACCGAGCGGCACAGACGTTTAGCGGCGGTAACGAAGATGTTGCCCGGACCGGTGACCATGTCGACCGGCTCGAGGCTCTCATTTTCATCGCCGTATGCGAGCAGTGCGACGGCCTGTGCACCGCCGACGGCCCACACCTCGGTCACGCCAAGCAGCTTGCAGGCAGCCAGGATGGTCGGGTGCGGCCAGCCGTCGTTGTCGGCCTGTGGTGGAGAGGCGACGACGAGGGACTCCACACCAGCTTCCTGAGCTGGGATGACGTTCATCAATACAGACGACGGGTAGACGGCATTGCCCCCGGGGACGTAAAGACCGACGCGCGAAACCGGAATCCACTTCTCACGGACAATGCCGCCGGGAAGAATTTCAACAGTCTTGTCATTCGGCTTCTGAGCAGCGTGGAACGCGCGCACGCGCCCGATGGACTCCTGCAGAGCAGAGCGGACGTCCTCTTCCAGCGCGGCTTCCGCGGCATCGATAACCTCCGCTGGAACGCGCATGGATGCCGGACGAATACGGTCGAACTTCTCGGAGTACTCCATCGCCGCTTCCACACCACGGGCTGCCACGTCATCGACAACGGGCTTGACCGTGGGAATCATGGAATCAACGTCTGCCGCACCGCGCGGCAACACTCGACGCAGAGTGGCGGTGGTGGGAGTCTGACCGCGAAGATCAATAGTGGACAACATAATTAATTAGTAACCGCCTATTCGCACGATGGATTCATACGTGAGCACTTCAGAGTGACAAAGAAATGACAACAAAGTATTGAAAATCTGGGTCAAAGCCAAAGACTTTATCCACGGTTTTCGCTACTATTCGCCCTTAAAGGCACCCTTGAGTATGAACTAAGCATATCTTTCGCACGCCCGGTTCATACCGATTGCCCCATTTAACCCCTCATACTGTGGCGCAAGTTAGCTCCGCCACAGTGACCCATTACAGTGTTAAGGAAAGTAGTAACCAGTCGTAGAAAGGTCAGCTGTTGAACCAGGAAGGAAACAGCCCGGATTTGCCGGAGCTCGTCGCAGCCTACGCAGATGCGACCGCAGCCGACAATTCCCTGGCCACGCGCCAACTGGAATCAGTTTTCGCGCATCATTTCTACAACCCACAACTCTTTTCTGCTCCGGAAGCCCACGGCGTTACCGAACACGTCGGCGCGTTTTACCGCATAGTCCGCGAGGTCACCGAATCGCTCGGCATGATGACAGCTGCGCACGATGCCGCCCTGAACTGGATGGTATGGGCATCCGATAACGACAATGTGCCGGAGTACTGGCGCGCCCGGGCACGGCTGGCAGCAGACGAAGCCCGCCGCTACACCACCTTTATCGCCGATGGTCCAACCTCTGCTGCCGCAGAGACCGAAATCCCCCTCATCGCACGCATGAGCAGGGAAATCACCTCGTACCGGGCACTCGTGCTTGCCGACGATCTGGATGCCCCAACCAGCAGTCACAGCGCGGTGACCACGGATGCGGATGGGCTGCGGCCGCAGGAATCGTCGGCAAGCGAAGAAGCGGATGAACCGTTTAGCCCCCGCCAGTGGAAGAAGCGGGCGGCACTGACTGACGCGCTGATTCGGATTGCGAGCGCCTTGCGAAAGGTCAACCGTGAGGACTTGGCACAGGAGCTGCACGAGATGATTCGGGCACTGCCGAATGAGGATAAGTTTGAGTCGATTGCGCTGGCGAAGACTCTAACGGAGGCATCACTGCTGCACCGAGCCGGGAAGGTCGTCGACGCAGCGCGACTTTGCGCCTCACAGCTCAATGCAATCGGTAACCGCTCCGTAATCGCGGGCCTTGAGCTGAGGCAGAATTTGGCACGGTACTCGATAGAGACCGGTAATAGCGATACCGCGTTCCGAATGCTGTCGAACAACGTGGCAGTCGCGGACCAGCACAGACTGGACACTGACTATATTCTCGCGGTTCGTGAGATGGCAGACATCAACTTCGAGGTCGCACACAACAAACCCGATGCCGAGGAGATGCTGAAGCTGACTCAGCGCGCCCAGGACGTGTCAGAAGACTACCCCGACTGTGAAGTCACCATGGAAATCGCGCTGCTGAAGGCAACGGCACTGTACGAGCTCGGAGATTTCCGCCACGCCGGCCAGGAAGCGGAGTCGGTTGCAAAGTGGTCTGAGCCTACCCAGGATTCCGCGCGTACTGATTTTTCCTGTGCTATTGCGGCGGAATCGGCAGTCCAAGAGGGAAATACTGAACATGCGGCAGTGCTCTTCGACGCGCTGGCCGATATTCGTGCCGGATACTCGTCACCGATTTCACCTGCGGAAACTCTGATGAATGCCGCACTATCACTCAGTAACGTGGGCGCCACAAGTGAGTTGACCGACCACCTGATGGAACGCTCACGTGGCTACGTGGTTGGGTCCTGGGAATCGGCCAAGTGGCACGAAGCGCAGGCGCTGCTGTGCTGGTCTGTGTGGGACAACGACGGCGTGTACAAGTACTCCGACGAAGCTGCCGAGCTTTTCTTAGAAGCCCACGCCCCTGCCGACGCGGCCCGCACACTGACTATCGCGGTGCGTGCTGCTGCTAGTGATAACAATGAGGAACGCGCCCGCCGGTTCGCGATTCGCATCGGCGACCTAGTCGGCCCGGATCACCCGGTGCGCGATGAAGTTCGTGAACTAATGCGTAGCTTTTCAAACCCGGACTAACAGCGCATCCGACTGGACAGGTCTGAAAAACACAGCAGTTTTGCATCTTCCCGATGCCGCGGGCGAAGATAGTCCAATGGTCTGGTGGGAAGAAGAAAACTCTGAGTCTGAAATTCAAGTTGGCGATTGGGATGCCGGCATCGCTGCCGACCACGTGTCAGTCAATTCGGAAAACGCATCAGCAACGCAGAACTCGTCCGCCCCCTTGGACTTTCCTCCCCTGCCCAATCCACTAAAGGCATTGCCGGACTCCCTCCCGGAGCTACTGGTTATTTCCCGCAGGGCCGGTGCCACGCTCGACCACGTCACCAGTTGGCGCGCTGTCACCAAGTTCGCCCACACGCACTGGTTAGCCGACGCGCCTACCAACTCCCCCGATGTCATTGGCGAATACCACGCACTTAGGCATGCAGTTGCCGACCAACTGGAATTAGTAGAAGAGGCCGCTGCTGCACGCGCCGAGTGGCTGCGCTGGGCAACTGAGGCCAACATCCGCCCCGCGATCTTGCACGCACGCTCCTACGGAGCATTCGCCGAGGCAGAGGCCTTCATCGACGCCAACCCAGGTGATGCCATCACCGGCCGGCGCCCCGAGGACTCCGAAATCCCCGAGCTGATCAGTCTTACTAAGGACATCGTCGCCACCACACCACAGCCCGGCGAGGCCTATTACTACCTGGTCAGCGCGGCTGTTGCCGGCGCCGCAGCATCGCTGGCGCGCCGGGCGGAAATCGCCGGCCAGCTCTCTGAATGGTCCGCACGCTGGGCACCAAAGCGAAGCAGTTTCGACGACCGCAAGCTGTTGGAGGCGCAGCTCGCACACAGCCGTGGTGAGCTGCGCAGGGCCGCCCGCATCGCAGCCAGCGTCGCGGCAGCCCCTCAGTCGGAACCCGTCACCACGACGATTGAAGCACGCCAATTCCTGGCTTTCCTCTCTCTGGAAGCCGGTGAGGAAGCGGAGGCAATCCGCCAGCTACGCCCAATCGTGCAGGCTGGTCTCGATGCAGGACTCACGGTCGCGGTGCTTCGCAGCGTGCGTCTGCTCTGTGCGCTTCTCAACGCCCACGGCGATTTCGCGGAATCCGCCGAAATTGCCCGCCGCGCGCTCGCCAGCGCCGAAGGCATTCCGGTCAACCCCATCACCATGGATATCCAGCTCGTTCTGGCCCGCAGTCTCCTCGATGCCGACGAGGTTGACGAGGCACTGCGCTTTGCCGAACCAGTTGCGCACTGGTCAGCATTTACTGCCGATGAAGAACGCACCGACGCGGCGTTTTCTATTGCCTCCACAGCCGCGGGGCTCGGCAATAATCCCCGCCAGGCGGCAAAGCTGCTCATCGAACACGGCGAGCACCTTGAACGCAACGGCGATACCAAGGGCGCTGCCAAGGCCTACCGTCAGGCTGCGCGTTCCATCATTCATGTCATTGACCTGGTCATTTCCGAAGAGGGCTCCGAATTCACCGGCGAGATTGTCTCTGAGGACGCTTCCGCCGCCATTGACCACACGCTCAACGAGGCTGAGGACCTTCTGCTGCGTTCTCAGAAGCTCATCTCCGACGACTGGTCACTCGCCGACTGGCACGACGATGCCGCCTACGTCTTCTACTCCGCTGGCCGCGACACGTTGGCTATCAACCATGTGGAAGCCGCCGCGAAGGGCTACCTGCAGTCCGGCGATGGCGAGGAAGCCGCCCGCGCGCTGCTGGCGGGGGTTCGCTACCGTCTCGACGCGGGTGATTCCGACGGAGCCGCCGCCTATGCTCGGCGCGTCGAAGAGCTTCTGCCCCGCGACGTGTGGGAAGGCCATCCTGTTCTCGATGCCCTTGACGTCATCATCATTCAGTCGCTTGACGACGAATACTAGCGCCCCGCCCACTTCAGTGCTGGCGGTGGCACAAAGTAGAGTGTTAGGTCATGACTACTTCTGGTGATTCCGCGACTTCTAGCCCGCAGCAGCTTTTCGACGCCGCCACGGCATTGGCTGAGGAAAACAACCTCTGGGAAGCAGCCCTAACTCTGATGCAGGGGTTCGAGGAGCTCGGCGACGAGGCGGATGCTCCGCAGACCGACAGTCTGGGGCGCCCCATCCGTGGCTCTGCACCAAAGCTGATGGACAAGGCCGCGGACTGGTTGGATTTGCTGGATAACCTGGAGAAAGACGGCTTCGAGCCGACCGCGGACACCCCTCCGCGCCACTTGCGCTGGGCGATGTGGCACACCTTGAACGGCCAGGCAGAGATTCGTCGAGGACATCAGGGGCGCGCCATTGATCACCTGGAGTTGGCGGCGGGACTTTTCCAGTCCGACAAGCTCAATATCCAGGCCGTGCCTCTGCTTGCACAAATTGCACAGTGCCACCTGCATTTGGGCGATGTCGCTGCTGCGGAGAAGGCGCTTTACCGCGCACAGGAAACCTGTGATGAGCAATCGCGGGAGCGCTGGGGGTCGGCACTAAGCGAGATTGGCGCAGAAATCGCCCGTCGCCTGTAGGCGAAGCTGCGAAGCGATACCGGGGGCTGATTCAGCTACTGCTCGTCGAAGTCGAGTCCGACATCGAACACCTTGGCCGAATGGGTTAGCGCGCCCACAGCCAGGTAATCGACACCACAGGACGCGTACTCACGAGCCACATCGATGGTCAGTCCACCAGAGGACTCAAGCTGCGTGGCCGGAGAAATCTGCGAGCGGCGCTGCACCGCAATCTGGGTCTCCCAGACCTCGAAGTTGTCCAGCATGACAATATCCGGCTTCATCGGCAGGATCTCATCGAGCTGTGCGAGGGTATCGACTTCCACCTCACACGGCAGCTCCGGGTACTGATCCCGCACCCTCTTCAACGCACCGGACACGGAACCGACAGCCACCACGTGATTGTCCTTAATCAGTGCTTCATCGCCCAAAGCGTAGCGGTGGTTAATTCCGCCGCCGCAGGTCACAGCATACTTTTCCAGGTTGCGCAGCCCCGGCAGCGTCTTTCGGGAATCGCGCACCCGCGCACCGGTGCCGACAATCGCGTCAGCCCACTGGCGCGTCGCAGTAGCTACACCACTGGCGTGCGTGAGGATATTCAGCATTGTCCGCTCAGCAGTCAGCAACCCCCGAGTCGGTGCAGAAATCGTTGCCAGCACTGTGCCAGGACGCACCAGGGTGCCATCTTCAACGTGCTTTTCGACGGTGAACTCACCCGAGATGACCTCCTGCAGCGTCCACTCCACCGCATCAATAGCCGCGATAACGCCCTCTTGCCGGGCCACCAGGCGGGCGCGTGCCTGCGCAGATGCCGAGACTGTCGACAGCGAGGTCACATCCGGCCCGAAGCTCATGTCTTCCTGTAGTGCCGTCCGAATGAGGCCACGGGTGATGTTTTCGTTCAGCACCCCGCGCAGAGTGTCCTTCTCAAGAGTCATGGTTAGCTAATCCCCGTCCTTTTCAAACCAAGTGTGGCACCCCAAAGTATATGGTCGTGCCAATGCCGCTTCGACGACTTTCCTTGCGGCTACGACCTGAACCGATTGCGGGAGCCGATCGATAACCGCCAACGCCTGCCGCAAACTCTGCTCATTGCGCGTTACACCAGCGCCTTCCTGCATCGCCGTCTGCAACCGGAAAAGCTGCCGTGGTTCCAGTTCTGGCCGTGGCTGCGGCAGGCTTTCAACGGCCGCTGCGAATTCCTCGTCCCCGACCAGCACAGCGTGTGTTTCAGCGACTTTTTCGGCCACCCGCTTGCCGACGACCAGTCCCTCCAGCAACGAATTGGAGGCCAACCTGTTGGCACCGTGGAGCCCTGTTGCGGAGCATTCGCCGGCCGCATAGAGGCCCGGCACACTAGTTGCACCGAATGGGTCGACGGCAATACCACCACAGGTGTAGTGGACCGCCGGGGCCACGGGAATGAGGTCCTTGGTCGGATCAATCTCCGCCGCGGTCAGACCCGCTGTGATCGTCGGAAAGCGGGCGGCGAAGTTGTCGATGTGACGTGCGTCGAGGAAGACGTGGTCCTCGCCGAGCTCGCGCATGCGAGTCGCGATGGCGCGCGAGACGATATCGCGCGGAGCCAGGTCCCCGCGAGGGTCAACGCCGGCGGTCACACTGTTGCCCCGGGAGTCGACGAGAATGGCTCCTTCACCACGGACCGCCTCGCTGATGAGATGGCGTCGGCCGGTGCCATCTGATGCCGAGCGCTCGTCATAGAGCACCGTCGGGTGGAACTGGATAAACTCCATGTCCCGAATCTCCGCGCCAGCATCGGAGGCCATGCCGATAGCCTCGCCGCGGGCGCCCGAGGGGGCCGTGGTCGCGCGGTAAATATGGCCCACGCCACCGGTAGCCAGTAGAGTTGCGCCTGCGCGAATAGTGCCGCCGCCACGGGGATCCGCAACCAGCGCCCCCAGCACGCGGCCGTCATTGCCAACGATGAGCTGGCGAGCTGTAGCGTTTTGCAGTACTCGCACGCCGGTAACTGAGGCTTCTAGGGCGCGCTCAATTTCAGCACCAGTGGCGTCACCACCGGCATGAATGATGCGCCGCGCGTGGTGTCCGCCCTCTTTGGTGCGGGAATGTACGGCCGGGTTATCCGGTGCCGGGTCGAATGTGGCGCCTAGCCCAATCAGCCACTCGGTCGCCGCAGCGCCAGCACGGATGATAGAAGCCACGGCCCCTTCATCGCAGTGGCCGGCACCGGCATCGAGAGTATCCGCGATGTGGGAATCAGTGGTGTCATCGAACCCATTGGCCACATGGCCGCTGGGGTCGTCGTCAAGCCCGACGACCGCGAGCCCGCCCTGTGCGAGATTCGTGGCCGCATCGGCGAAACGTAGCTGTTTGCGGGCACCGACGCGCCACTCGACGCTGTCGATAACCAGCACGTCGAGGCCGAGCTCAAGGGCCCGACGCGCAGCACTGAGCCCTGCG